>USDF01000024.1 GCA_900553405.1 uncultured Clostridium sp.
TGATGAGGAAATTAATAATTTATATAGTTTATTAGAAAAAGAACATATAGAAATAATAACAGGAGTAGATGAAAGCTCTGAATTTTCCGCATTGGAAGATAATTCTATTCAAATTACTGATAGTACTAAGGAGTATTTAAATGAAATAGGTAAAATAAAATTACTTAGTCCAGAAGAGGAATTTGTACTTTTTAAGAAAGCAGAAAAAGGCGACGAAAAAGCGAAAAAAAAGCTTATTGAATCGAATTTAAGACTCGTTGTTTCAATAGCTAAAAAATATGCTAGGGGGAATTTGTCTTTTCTAGATTTAATTCAAGAAGGAAATATAGGTCTTATGAAAGCTGTAGAAAAGTTTGACTTTGGTAAAGGTTACAAATTCTCAACTTATGCTACTTGGTGGATTAGACAAGCAATAACTCGTGCACTTGCAGACCAAGCAAGAACAATCCGTGTACCAGTACATATGGTAGAAACTATTAATAAAATGGCACGTATTCAAAGACAAATGACGCTTGAATTAAATCGTGAACCAAGTGATGAAGAACTTGCTAAAAAAATGGGTATCAGTGTTGATAAAGTAAGAGAAGTTATTAAAATAAGTCAAGATCCAGTTTCACTTGAAACTCCAATTGGTGAAGAAGATGACTCACATTTAGGCGATTTTATTAAAGACGAATCCAGTTTAAGTCCCGAAGAATACGCAACAAATGAAATCTTAAAAGAGGAAATAAAATCAGTATTAGCCACACTTCAACCAAGAGAACAACAAGTCCTTGAACTTCGTTTTGGATTAATTGATGGAACGAGTTATACTCTTGAAGAGGTTGGCAAAAGATTTAATGTTACAAGAGAAAGAATTCGTCAAATAGAAGCAAAAGCATTAAGAAAATTAAGACATCCATCACGTTCTAAAAAATTAAGAGATTATATGAATTAAAAGAAGATTTTTAAAATCTTCTTTTAATTTTGCATTTTTTACCTGTTTTTGGGATGGAGCAAAAAAGCAGTTAATAGATAGCTAAAATAAAAAAGGTTGTATTTTAAAATACAACCTTTTTTGGTAGCGAAGATGTGATTCGAACACATGACCTGCCGGGTATGAACCGGATGCTCTAGCCAACTGAGCTACTTCGCCATATCTAAATAAGACAAGTATTATTATAATAGCAAATTAAATATTTGTCAAGAAAAAAAGAACAATTTTTTTAAATTGTTCTTTTTATATATTATCTTTCATTATCAAAACCTTTAATTAATGATATATTTCTATCAGTATTTGTAGTTCTATTAATAATTGGATTTATAACATTTGCTTTAGGTTCTACGACTCTTTTAGAAGTTGTTTTAGCTATATTTTTCTTTTTGGATTGACTAGGTATGCCAATACTTGATTCATATTCTGTGGCTACCTTATTAATTTTTTTCTCACTTTCTTTTAATGCTTGGACAGTTTCATAATCAGAAGTTTCATAATCATCAAGAGAATCTCTAGAAAATTCTTCAGTTTTTCCCATCAAAATAGAAAGGCAGCTTTTTGCATCTTCCTTTATTCTAAATAATATATTGTTTGAATTATCTTTTACAATAGCTTTCATTTTCGTTACTTAGTTTTAATACTAAGCAATGCACCTCCTTTAGGTTCTTCTTTAACATAATATTATATTACCACAAATCAAAATAAAAATCAATATTTTTAACGTAAAAAATAGGATAAATATGTAAATTAGGCTCTACCTAATATAATTCTATAAATATTATTAAAAATTTGTTAATGCAAAAAGAAGAGATTAATTAACTCTTCTCTCAACTCTGGAATCTTTTTCATTTAATTTTTCAAATTCCTTACATTTGATTTTGTATTCTAAGGCTTGTGTTAAATACCTATAATACATATAGCCTTGTTCATATTGTGCTACAGGATTGAAAGCATTATCTGCTAAATTTGGATCAAAACCTTCATAAGGGGGAAATGGTGAATAACCATAAAAACCACCAAAGTTATTAAAATCTGTATTTTTTTCCATTAACATTACCTCTCTTTTTATTTAAGTATATGAAATTGAACAATAAAATATAACCAAACATTATAAATTTAAGTTAAAAATAGGACAATAAGTAATAAATAAAAAAGTATATAAAGCAGCAAATAAACCATGTAAAAGTTTTCCTACAATATAAGGCTTTATAGATATATTTGATTTAGCAATTATACTATACACTTGTAACAATATAGAAATTCCAGCAAAACCTAATAAAAAGCTAGTTAGTATAATATTAATTGATATATTTTTACATGGAATAGTAGAAATGCTCATGACTCCATTTGTCAATTCTAAAATTCCAGATATAAAAGAAGTGCAAAAATTAAAATCTTGTATTCCCAATAATTTAAAAATAGGAAATATAATATGTGCTAATAATTCTATAATATTACTATTTTTTAAAATAGAAAGTATAACGCTAAATAAAACAACAAATCCACCTATCATTACAATAGTTGATATAGAAGATGTTATACTTTTTCCTAATACTTCACCTAGATTAGAAAAATTTACTAATTGTTTATTATTATTAATATTAATCTTTAAATTAGAAAAATTTAAATTTTCATTTTTTCTCCAAAATCTAAACAAGATTCCAACACTAATACATGCTAATATATGTGTTAATAAAAGTAAAAATCCAATTAAAGTATTGCCAAATAAACTAACTCCTACAGTACCTAATATAAAAAGTGGACCAGAATTATTTGTAAAAGCAAGTAAACGTTCAGATTCAACATCTGTTAAAAGACCTTGTTCCTTTAAATTGCAAACTATTTTAGCACCAGTAGGGTAACCGCTAATTATACCCATTAGAAGAGCATAACTTCCAACACCAGGTACATTAAAAATAGGTCGCATAATAGGATTTAGCAATTTACCAAGTTTATTTACGACATTTGTGTAACCTAAAAGCTCTGTTGCAATAAAAAATGGAAGAAGCGAAGGAACTACGTTATTTGCCCATAGAATAAGCCCATTTTTAGCAGCAGTCAAATTACTTTTAGAAAATATAACTAAACAAATAGTAAATAAACAAAAAATTGTAGGTAGAATATATTTTTTTACAGAAATAAAGAAAAATCTTGTATTTACTTTACTAGAATTAGATTTAATATTTTGCATAGAATTACCTCATTTAAATATATGCAAATAAAAAACAAATATACCAATTAGAGACAGTCTCTAATTGGTACTTTTTCACAATTTGGTACAGAGTTTATTTATAGAATAAATAATTTTCATAAAACTACTTTTAAAATAATTGTAAATGATATATAATATACAAAACAAAATTTAGGAGATACTTACAATGAATACTATTATATCAAAGCTACAAGAACTCCAAAAATTCAAACAATATATACAAGAAATAGAAGAAAAAAATAGCCCGATAACAATATCGGGCTTATCAGACGTTGGAAAGATTCAATTTGCATATAGCACAAAACAAAGCTTAAATAGACCAATTTGCATTGTTACATACAATGAAATAGAGGCAAGAAAAATAGTAAAAGACTTAAGCTATTTTACAAATGAATTTGAAGAAGTGTTATATTTCCCTAAAAGAGAAATTGCAAGTTATGACTATATTGCAGAAAGTAAAGACTTACCATATGAGAGAATTGAAGTATTAAATAAAATTCAAAAAAATAAGGCTAAAATAGTTGTAACAACAGTAGAAGCTTTAATGCAAAAAATGATTACAAAATCAAGTTTGTATAAAAATTGTTTAGAATTTAAGGTAGGAAAAAGATATTCTTTAGAAGAAGTTAAACAAAATTTAATTTTACTAGGATATGAAAGAAATGACCTAATCGAAGGAAAGGGTCAATTTAGCGTGCGTGGAGATATAATAGATGTGGCACTTACAGAAACGAAAGGTGTACGTGTTGAACTTTGGGGAGATGAAGTAGATTCTATCAGAAATTTTAGCATTTCATCACAACGTTCAAATGAGATGTTAGACAAAATAGAAATAATGCCAGCACATGAATTTATATTAGAAGATGAACTAAAAAATATAGTTTCAAAAATCCAAAACAATAATGAATATATAGATAAATTAAAAGCAAAAGGTGATTATAGAAATAAGATAGAAGAAATTATAAATAAAGATATAGAATTAATAGAATCTGGAGATTATATTAGTAAAATAGATAAATACTTTAATAGCTTTTATGATAAAACAGAAACATTTTTAGATTATTTAGAAAATGACTTTGTTATTCTATTTGATGAATTATCTAAAATAAAACAAAGGTCAGATAACATTTTAATAGAGAATAAAAATTTAATAAAAGCGTTAATAGAAAAAGAAAAATATGTTCCAGAGTCAATATTAAATATTGAACCAATAGACTATGTGAGCAAAGATAAGCAAGTAGTATATCTAGAAAAACAAGATTTAGGTGCTAAAACTATATCAAATACAAAATACAATTTTAATTATAGAGACGTAAAATATTATAAAAGTGAAATAGAAATATTAATTGTGGATTTAATAAAGGCATTAAATGACAAAAAAGAAGTTATAGTTCTAGCAGGTAATAAAGAAGAAACAGATAAATTTATTGAATTATTGAAAGAAAAGGAGATTCCATATAGTAGAAATTTATTAGAACAAGTGCTCCAAAAGGGACAGATTAACCAAAAGGAAACGTCCCCAATGGTAATGGTGGCAGAGGGAAGTTTGTCTTCTGGATTTGAGTGTTATGACTTGAATTTGATTGTTATTGCAGGAGATGAATTGTTTGTTCCTTCTGTTAAGAAGAAAAGAAAGCTTTCTAGTAGCTTTAAACAAGGTGAAAAGGTTGTTTTTGCGGATTTAAAAATTGGCGATTATGTTGTTCACAAAAGCCATGGTATTGGTCAATTTGTAGGAGTAAATACTTTAAAAGCAGATGGAATTATAAAAGATTATATAAAAATACGTTATCGTAATGACGATATGCTTTATATTCCAACTAATGATTTAGATAGTATTAGAAAATACATTGGTGGTGGAGAAGCAGTACCTAAAATTAATAAACTTGGAAGCAAAGAGTGGGAAAATACAAAGCAAAAGGTTAAAAGAAACTTACAAGAAGTTGCAAAAGAACTTATGGAATTATATGCTAAAAGACAGAAAATTAAAGGATTTGCTTTTTCGAAAGATAATGAATGGCAAAAACAATTTGAAGATAGCTTTCCATATGCAGAAACAGAAGACCAACTTCGTTGCATAGAAGAAACCAAAAAAGACATGGAACAGCCAAGACCTATGGATAGACTTCTTTGTGGAGATGTTGGATATGGAAAAACGGAAGTTGCAATACGTGCAGCTTTTAAGGCTGTTATGGATCAAAAGCAAGTAGCATATTTGGTTCCAACTACAGTTTTGGCAAATCAACAATATGAAAGTTTTAAACAAAGAATGGAAGACTTTGCAATAAGAGTAGAATTATTAAATCGTTTTAGAACTAAGAAAGAACAAGACGAAGTAATAAGAAAGCTTAAACTAGGTGAAGTTGATGTTGTAATAGGAACTCACAGAATCTTGAGTAAAGATGTAGAATTTAAAGATCTAGGATTGCTAATAATAGATGAAGAGCATCGTTTTGGAGTTAAAGACAAAGAAAAAATAAAACAATACAAGGCCAGTATAGATGTACTAACTATGACAGCGACACCAATTCCTAGAACACTTCATATGTCTATTGTAGGGGTTAGAGATATGTCTGTTATATATGAACCACCACAAAACAGAAGACCTGTTCAAACTTATGTATTAGAATATGATGAGGAAATTATAAAAGAAGCAATTACAAAAGAACTAGAAAGAAAAGGTCAAGTATTTTATTTATACAACAAAGTTGAAGGAATAGAGAGTAAAGCAATTCAAATTGAAAATTTAGTACCTGAGGCAAGGGTTGCATATGCGCATGGAAAAATGACAGGTAATGAACTAGAAGAAATAATGATGAGCTTTATAAAAGGCGAGGTTGATGTACTTGTATGTACTACAATTTTAGAGTCTGGTATAGATATTCCAAATGCAAACACTATAATTGTCGAAAATGCAGATAGACTAGGTTTGGCACAGCTTTATCAAATAAGAGGTAGAGTTGGAAGATCAGATAAACAAGCATATGCATATATTATGTACAAAAGAGACAAACTATTAACAGAAGTAGCAGAAAAAAGATTAAAAGCTATAAAAGAATTTACCGAGTTTGGTTCAGGTTTTAAAATAGCTATGCGTGACCTAGAAATAAGAGGAGCAGGAAGTATGCTACGGAGAAATTCAACATGGTCATATGGAACAAGTAGGATATGATACATATTGCAAACTATTAGATGAAGTTTTAAAACAAATGCAAGGAATTGAAGAAGTGGAAGAACAAGATATTCAAATAGATTTAGCAGTATCATGTTATATACCTGAAGAGTATATAGAGAATAGTAGTCAGAAAATTGAGGTATATCAAGATATAGCACTATGTAAAACAGAGGAAGATATACAAAATGTTACAGACGAAATAATAGATAGATATGGACAAATGCCAAGTGAAGTTGAAAATCTATTAGAAATAGCAAGAATTAAAAACTTAGGAAGAAATGCAAACATATTAAAAATTACACAAAAAAGAGATGGAGTTGTATTTTTATATGATAATAATAAGTTTAATATTGATATAGTAACTATGTTAGTGAAGAAATACAATAGAAGAGTTAAGTTTTCACCAGGAATGGAACCTTATATTACATTAATGTTAGAGGGCAAAAATGATAAAGAAAAACTAAAAGAAATTGAGGAATTCTTAATGTCAAATTTTGTCGATGAAAAGTAATAAATTGAAAATGTAAAAATCAATTAAAAATAAATTATTGAAAAAAATACAAAATAATGATAAAATTATGATAACAAAAGTGAGGTGGTAATTAGATATGATTAATATAAGACCAGTATCAGACTTAAGAAACAAATATCCAGAGATAGAGGAATTAGTTTTAAAGGAAGATGAAGCTGTTTACTTAACAAAGAATGGTTATGGTTCAATGGTTGTTATGAGTTTAGAAAAATATGCCAAATTAATAAGTGACAAAGAGTATGAAGAATATATTGAAAATGCATTAGATGAAGCAGATAGAGAAGCAGAAGATCCAAACACAAAATATTATTCTCATGACGAGTTTAAAAAAATCACTAGGAGGATACTAGATGGTGAATAATAAATATACGATAAAATACACAGATACATTTATAAAACAGTTTAATAATATTTTAAAATATTTTATATATAAGCTTCAAAATAAAATTGCAGCAGAAAATTTTTATAATGAAGTAATTAAAGAAATAGAAAAGAGAAGTGAATATCCTGAAAGTTTTGAAAAATATAATTCTATTAGAAAAAGAAAAAATACATATTATAGAATTTATGTAAAAAACTATACTATATTCTATACTATAAAAGATAATACAATGCAAGTTAGGCTAATTTTAAGTAGTAGAAGAAATTTTGATAAATTAATATAAATAAGGAAAGTTAAAAGAAAATGAAGAAAAGCAACAAAAAACCACACCCTCTGATTTGGACTTTCATGGCGTGGTTTTCAAAACTATGAGATGACAAAGCCACATTTTCAATGTGGTTTTGCTTACTTCTATTTTTATTAGAACACATCACTAGAAAATGTAAATACTTTTTAAAACAAAAGAGGCATGATTGACTTTTTTAGATATTATAAAAAAGAATGGAGAAGAGAAAAGTGCAAGTTATTACAAGTAAAGATAATGAAATAATTAAAAATATAAAAAAACTAAAAGAAAAGAAATATAGAGACCAAGAAAATAAATTCATTGTAGAAGGCATAAAAATGATAAAAGAAGCAATTTTAGAAAATGCTAACATAGACAAAATTGTAATTTGCGAAGAATGTATAAACAATGGAACAATAGATAAGGAATTATTATATGAAATTGCCAAAGAAGATTGTGTGTATGTTACAGAAAAAGTATTTAATGCATTAACAGATGTAACTAATCCACAAGGGATATTAGCAACAATAAACAAGCAAAATAGTGAAGAAAATATATCATATAATGAAGATGTAATAGTTGTTTTAGATGGAATTCAGGATCCAGGAAACTTGGGAACAATATTAAGAACTGTAGATAGTGTTGGGCTTTCACAAATTATTCTTTCAGAAAAGACAGCAGATCCATACAATCCAAAAGTAGTTCGTTCTACAATGGGAGCAATTTATAGAGTAAACATAGTAAGAAGTAATAATATTATAGAAACTTTAAAAAATATGAAAAAACATAAATATGAAATAACAGCAACATCTTTAAATACAAATAAAAGTATTTATGATATGGATTATAGCAAAAAAGTAATAGTAATTGGAAATGAGGCAAATGGAGTTTCAAACGAAGTAATGAATTTAGCAGATATAAAAGTTAAAATACCAATGCTTGGAAAAACAGAAAGCTTAAATGCAGCAGTAGCAACAGGTGTAATTTTATATGAATATTTAAGAAGAAAAATTTAAATTTTAGGGGCGGGCTTAAAAATTTAAATGTCTAAAACTTGAAAAATTAGAAAAAAGGGAGTATAATAGTAAAAGTTATCGTTTAGTAGAAGATAACATATCTTTAATTAGAGTATGTTAAAACACAGGAGGAAAGGCAATGATAAAAATAGCAGACAAAGATAATGACTATGTATACATGTATTCAGAAAATCCAAATGAAATATATAGTATAATGAATAGTTTTAAAGTCTCCTTGACAACCTTTTATGAAGGGCAAATGGCCATAGTTGTAAAAAAAGAAAAAAATTAAAGAATAAAAGAATTTAGTGAAAATATAAGTATTTTGCTAAATTCTTTTATTTTTTTGATTTTACCTCATCAAAAAAGAAAAAATGATTGAACTTAATTTTAAACTATCATGTCTTATTGTTCCATCTACAGTTGTTAATAAATCATCTTCTATTAACTCGTAATTTTGTTTTATTATATTTTCATAATCTATTCTAACAGGATCTTTTTGTTCTTTAGAGGCATATTTATCTAAAACTTCATCACTTATTTGAGTATTTGTAGCAATAACAACATCAATAGTATTTTTACCCAAATAGTTTTCAAGTATTTTTACATGGTCATTTACAGTGAAATTATCTGTTTCACCTGGTTGTGTCATAGCATTACAAATATACATTACTTTAGTTTTTGAAGTATTTATAGCTTCTACTATATCTGGACAAATAAGGTGAGGCATAACAGAAGTATAAAGACTACCCATGCTAATAATGATTAAATCGGCTTCTTTAATCTTGTCAAAAATTTCTGGAAATACATGAGGATTTTCTTTATAAAAAATTCTTTTATATTCTTTATTGGCTTTTGTAATATTATCTTCACCTTCAATAACCTCTCCATCAATAGTTTCACCCATTAAAGTTAAACAATCTTCAGATAAAGGAAGAACTGTGTGTTCAACATGTAGTAATTTGCTTAAATATTCAATACTTGTTTTGAAACTATTTGTCTCTTTTAAAAGTGAAGTTAAAATTAAGTTTCCAAGTGCGTGACCATTTAAATCACTATATGTGGAAAGCCTATATTCCATTATATCTTTGATTTCATCAGGTAAAGTAGAAAGACTACTTAGAACGTGTCTTACATCTCCAACTGCAGGAGTTGAAAATTCCTTTCTAAGTCTACCTGTGCTATTTCCACTATCTGAAACAGTAATAATAGCAGTGATATCTATAGGAAAATATTTTAAACCTCTTAAAACGCTAGAAGTTCCGTGTACCTCCGCCTAAAATAACTACTTTTTTTCTTTGCATATTCTATAGCCTCCATAAAAATAAAATATTAAATTAATATAAATTATATGCATAAAATAAAAACCAATCTTTTAAATATTGGATTGGTTTCTATTATTTATCTAAAATTCACAATTTTTAGGTGTTCTTGGGAAAGGAATAACGTCACGAATATTTTGCATTCCTGTTAAATACATCATCATTCTTTCAAATCCTAATCCAAAACCAGCATGCTTGCTACTACCAAATCTACGTAAATCTAAATACCACCAGTAGTCTTCTTCATTTAAGTTTAATTCTTTCATTCTTGCTCTTAATTTTTCAATATCTTCTTCTCTTTGACTTCCACCGATTAATTCTCCGATTCCAGGAACTAAAAGGTCAGCAGCTGCAACAGTTTTTCCATCAGGATTTTGTTTCATATAAAAGGCTTTAATTTCTTTTGGATAATCTGTAACAAATACTGGTTTTCCAAATATAACTTCACTTAAATATCTTTCATGCTCTGTTTGAATGTCAGAGCCCCAATGTACTTTATATTCGAATTTATCATTAACTTTTTCTAGTTCTTTAATTGCATCTGTATAAGTGATTCTTCCAAAATCTGAATTAATTACAAGATTTAATCTCTCTAATAATCCAGGAGCGATTAGCTTGTCGAAAAATTGCATTTCCTCTGGAGCGTTTTCTAATACATAAGATATAATATATTTTATCATGTCTTCAGCTAAATTCATATCATCATTTAAATCAGCAAAACACATTTCGGGTTCTATCATCCAAAATTCTGCAGCATGTTTTACGGTATTAGAATTTTCTGCTCTAAATGTTGGACCAAAAGTATAAACATTTCTAAATGCAAAAGCATAATTTTCAACATCTAATTGTCCGCTAACTGTTAAATGAGAGTTTTTACAAAAAAAGTCTTTAGAATAATCAACATTTCCGTCTTCTGTTTTAGGAATGTTATTAAAATCTAAAGTAGAGACAGTAAACATTTCTCCTGCACCTTCACAGTCACTTGAAGTGATAAGAGGAGTATGAACATAAACAAATCCTCTTTCTTGGAAAAATTTATGAATAGCATAAGAAAGAACACTACGTACTCTAAATACAGCATTAAAAGTATTTGTCCTTGGACGTAAATGTGCAATAGTTCTTAAATATTCAAATGAATGTCTTTTCTTTTGAAGTGGGTAGTCACTATCTGATAAATCATAAATTTCAATATTTGAAGCTTTTATTTCAAATGGTTGTTTAGCATTTTGAGTTTCAACAACTTTACCAGTAACAATTATTGATGAACTAATTGTTAATTTACAAATTTCTGAGAAATTATTTAAAGTATCATCAAAAACTATTTGAATATTTGTATAAAAAGATCCATCATTTAATTCAATAAAACCAAAAGTTTTTGAATCTCTAACAGTTCTTACCCAACCAGACACTTGAACCTCTTTATCTATATAATTTTTTGTATTTCTATATAAGTCCTTTACTAAAGTATTTTCCATAAAATAACCTCCTTAAATATGTAGACATTATATAATATAATTTGTAATAAAACAAGTGTAATATAAGAAATCAAAAAGATGACTAAAAACATTTTGACAAGGATTATATAAAAACAAAACTAGTACATTAAAAAATGTCTTTTAAAAAAACAAAAAAAGCTATATTTTTTCTAACTTTTATGATACACTATAAAACAGCAAAAAAAATATAGGGGAATTTTTATGAAAAAAAATGGAAAATTAATAAGAAATTTTATATTGTTTATATTGCTTATAATAATAACATTTGCAGTATTGCTAAAAGGTGAAGATATAACACAAATATTAAATATTTTAGGTTCTGTAAAGATACAATATGTATTAATAGGAATACTATGTATGGCTATATATATATCATGTGAAGCAGTAAATATTGGAAGAAGCTTAAAAACATTAAATGAAAAGTCTACATTTATTCAAAACTTAAAATATGCTTTAATAGGATTTTTCTTTAGTGCAATAACACCAGCAGCAAGTGGTGGTCAACCAATGCAAATATATTACATGCATAAAGATAAAATATCAGTTTCAAATTCTACACTTGCATTATTACTTAATTTAACTAGTATGCAAATTATAACAATAGGTTTTGCACTAGTAAGTTTATGTTTTAATTATCAATATTTAAACGGATTTTTAATAGTATTTTTTATAGTAGGAATTTTACTAAATTTATCTGCATTAGTTTTACTATTAATTGCAATTATTTCTAAAAGGTTATCAAGAGGAATGGTACACTTTGCAGAGAAAGTATTAAAATTCTTTAGGGTAAAAAATATAGATGCTAAAAAAGAAAAATTAGAAAATGAATTAGAACAATATCACGAAAGTGCAGTATATATAAAACAAAATAAGAAAATTATGATAAAAATTTTATTAACAACGCTTGTACAATTTTTTGCTTATTATAGTGTTACTTTTTGGACATATAAAGCATTAGGAATGAATGAAGCAAACATATTAGAAATCACATCAATGCAATCAGTACTATTTGCAACAGTTTCAGGAATACCATCTCCTGGGGCAGTAGGAGTAACAGAAGGAGCATTTACAGAAATATTTAGAAATATATATCCAGGTGCAATGATGAGTAGTGCAATACTATTAAATAGAGGAATAAACTTCTATTTCTTTGTAATATTTAGTGGAATTGTAACAATAGTAAATCATATAAGAAGTGGATATATAGAAATGAATCAAGAAGAAAAATAATTACCAATAGGGAGGACAGACCTACCTTTTAAAAACGTCCCTAATGGTACTAGACATATAAGCAAATGCGGAGTATAATAGTTAAAGAAAAAAAGAAAGAGGGAAACTATATGAACAATAAATATAGAAATCATATGTGCGGAGAATTGAATATAAAAAATGTTTCAGAAGAAGTTAAGCTAGCAGGTTGGGTACAAAGAATACGTAACCTAGGTGCTATGAAGTTCGTAGATTTAAGAGATGAAACAGGAATTACACAAATAGTAATAAATGATGAAAAATTATTAGAAGGAATAGATTTAGTCACAGAATGTGTTATATCTGTGGATGGAACAGTTCTAGAACGTTCAAATAAGAACTTAAAAATACCTACAGGAGAAATAGAAGTAGAAGCTAAAAATATTACAATGCTTGGTAAATGTAAAAATGTATTACCATTTGAAGTAAACTCAGAAAAAGCAGACAGAAACCAAGTTAAAGAAGATCTAAGATTACAATATAGATTTTTAGATTTAAGAGATGATAAACTTCATAAAAATATTTTACTTCGTTCTAAAATCTTAAAATTCTTAAGAGATAAAATGGACGAAATGGGATTTGCAGAAATTCAAACTCCAATACTTGCAAACTCATCACCAGAAGGAGCAAGAGACTTTTTAGTACCAAGTAGATTACATCCAGGTGAATTTTATGCTTTACCACAAGCACCACAACAATTTAAACAACTTTTAATGGTATCTGGATTTAATAAATATTTCCAACTAGCTCCATGTTTTAGAGATGAAGATCCACGTGCAGATAGAGCACCAGGTGAATTCTATCAATTAGACTTCGAAATGAGCTTTGGAACTCAAGAAGAAGTTTTTGAAGTACTAGAAGAAATATTTACATCTACTTTTAAAAAGTTCACAACATGGAAAGTAGATGAAGGACCATTTATAAAAATTCCATATAAAGAAGCTATGGAAAAGTACGGAATAGATAAACCAGATTTAAGAAATCCACTTATTATACAAGATGCAACTGAAATTTTTAAAAATACAGAATTTAATGCATTTAAAGATAAAACAATAAAAGCAGTAGTAGTACCAAATGGAGCAGAGCAAGGAAGAAAATTCTTTGATAATATGACAGAGTATGCTGTAGAAGAAGCAGGAGCAAAAGGTCTAGCTTGGGTAAAATTGACTGAAGAAGGACCACAAGGTGGAATTGCTAAATTTGTTACAGATGAAGTTAAAAAAGGCTTAGAAGAAAAATTAGGAGCAAAAACAGGAGATAGTTTATTCTTTGTAGCAGATGAAAAACTAGAAACTGTACAAAAGATAGCAGGACTTGTTCGTATAGAACTTGGAAAACGTTTAGACTTATTAGAAAAAGATACATATAGATTCTGCTTTATAGTAGATTTCCCAATGTACGAATACAACGAAGAAGAAGGAAAAATTGACTTTAACCATAATCCATTTTCTATGCCACAAGGTGGAATGGAAGCATTAAATACTATGGACCCATTAGACGTTGTAGCATACCAATATGATGTTGTATGTAATGGCTACGAAATGGCATCAGGAGCTGTTAGAAATCATGATCCAGAACTTATGGTAAAAGCATTTGAAATAGCAGGATATAGTGAACAAGAAGTTGAAACAAGATTTGGTGCGTTATATAATGCATTTAAATATGGTACACCTCCACATGCAGGAGCTGCACCTGGTGTAGATAGAATGATAATGCTTATAGCAAACGAAGATAATTTAAGAGAAATTATAGCATTCCCTAAAAACAAAAAGGCAAGAGACGTATTAATGGGAGCGCCAAGCAATGTTACAGAAGAACAATTAAGAGATGTTCATATAAAATTGATAGAAGAATAAAATTTAAACAGAGATTTTTGGGGCAACTTAGAAAATCTCTGTGTTTATTTAAAAGGGTTGAAAAATAACCAAATTTGTGCCCTAAGGAGGAACAATTATGGCAGTAAGAGAAATAATAGATTATAATAACAAATTAATTAGAGAAAAATCTGAAGAGGTTTTAAAGTTAGATGATGAAATAAAAGATTTAATAAAAGATATGGAAGACACTTTAAATTCTTCTGGTGGAGTTGGAATAGCAGCAGTACAAATTGGTGTAAAGAAAAGGATAGTACTAGTAAAAAATAATGACAAGAGATATTTAGTTATAAATCCCAAAATAGTAAATTCATTTGGTGAAGAAGAAGATTATGAAGGCTGTTTATCTGTAAAAAAAGAAGGATATGAACTTATATTAGGAAAAGTAAAAAGACCATTTGCAGTAGAAGTAGAAGGCTTAGATGAAAACTTTAATAAAGTAGATATAATGACAGTAGGATTAACAGCAAGAGCTTTTTCACACGAAATAGATCATTTAGATGGAATTCTATACACAGATAAAATGGAAGGAGAATTCCTCGAAATGAAAACTCAAGAAGAAAGAGAAGAATGGAAAGAAAAAAGAAGAAAACCTGAAAAAGGAAAAGTACTACTAGGAATGAGTGGAGGGGTTGATAGCAGTGTATCAGCTGTTTTACTTAAAGAAGCAGGATATGAAGTAATAGGAGCAACAATGAAACTTTGGGAAGATAAAGAAAATCCAGAAATAGAAGGTGGATGTTGCTCATTTAGTGCTACGAATGATGCCAAAAGAGTATGTGACAAAATAGAAGTGCCACATTATACATTAAATTGCGAAGCAGATTTTCAAAAATATGTAATAGATGATTTTGTAAATTGCTATAAAAACTGTAAAACACCAAATCCATGTATAGAATGTAACAAATATTTAAAATTTGGAACATTTTATAAAAAAGCATTAGAACTTGGATGTGATTATGTATCAACAGGACATTATGCCAAAATAGAATATTCAGAGAAATATAATCAATATGTTATGAAAAAATCTGAGTCTACTAAAAAAGATCAAACATATTTCTTATATAGTATTCCAAAGGAAGTATTGCCTAAAATGATATTTCCATTAGAAAATTTTACAGATAAAGCAGATGTAAGAAAAATTGCGGAAGAATATGAGCTAAATGTAGCACATAAAAAAGATAGTCAAGAAGTATGTTTTATACCAGATAATGACTATGGAAATTTCTTAGAAAAAAATTTGGATAGATTACCTTCAAAAGGAAATATAGTTTTAAAAGATGGTACAATACTTGGAAAACACAAAGGTCTTATTTATTACACAGTAGGTCAAAGAAAAGGATTAGGAGTTTCTTATAAAGAACCTTTATATGTAGTAAAATTAGATAAAAATAAAAATGAAGTAATAGTAGGAACAGAAAAAGATTTGTATACAAATGAATTATATGCAAATGAATTAAACTTTTTATTAGATATAGATTTAACTAAAAAAATAGAGGTTATGGCAAAAGTAAGATATAGAGCAAAAGAAGCAAAGGCTACTTTAGAATTGCAAGAAGATGGAATAGCAAAAGTAACATTTGAAGAGCCACAAAGAGCAATAACACCAGGACAATCTGTAGTATTTTATATAGATGACGTTGTACTAGGTGGAGGAAAAATAATATAAAACAAAATTTCGTAAAAATATTGACTTTATTGTAATTAATTGGTAAAATATATCTATATTATTCGAAAGAGGTGATTTTATGCAAGGAGGAAATCCTATGGCAGATAACCAAATCGAAGAAATAAATGTAATTTTAAATGAACTAAAAGAAGGACAAGAGTTATTGTCAAACCAATCACAAAAGAATTTTAAAGAAATTATGAAAAAACTAATGAAAATGCAAGAATACAATAAAATAAGCGACATGACAAATCAAGTATTTGAAATGCGTTTATCAAACATTGAGGACTTTTTATTTAGACTAGAGGGTTACATACGAAATAATAAATAGAATAAAAATGTCACAATTAGGGACATTCCCCAATTGTGACGTTTTACCAGTTAGGGACAGTCCCTAATTGTAACAAACTCTTCAAAAGTTTTAAAAGTATAACCTTCATCTTTCAAAAATCTTATAGAATCTTGAAGTGCTAAATAAGATCTGCTTACATCAGCAGTGTCATGCATTAGTACAACTAAGCTATCTTTATTTTTACAACTTTTTTTCAAATTAGCAAGAAGTTGGGAAGCAGTATAATGACCAATTGAGTCTTGATTTAAAGCATTCCAATCTACATACCCATAATTTATTTCATTTAAATATTGAATACATTTCTTTTTACTACCTGAGTATGAAGTTCCTTTAGAACCATTAGGAAAACGGAAAAGATGAGAAGTGTATGATACACCAATTGCCTCAGAAATAGCATTTTCTGCGGATTTTAATTCGTTTAAAAAAGTATCTTTACTTTGGTAGAGTTTAGAATTTTTATGGGAATATGTATGGTTAGCAATAAAATGGCCTTCTTCATATTCTCTTTTTACAGTTTCAGGAAACTCTTTTACTCTATAACCAATTACAAAAAATGTAGCTTTTACATCTTCTTCTTTTAAAATGTCTAAAACCTTAGTAGTAGCAACTTTTGTAGGACCATCATCAAAAGTTAAGTAAGCGACTTTTTCTTTTGAAGAATAAATATTATTTATTTTATCTTGAATGTCAGAAGAAGAACCAACTTTAAATTCAGATAAAGAACTAACACAAAAAACACTGTTTTCATAACAAAAAGAACTAGTACTTTTTGCAAAGATACAATAAAAAGAAAAGCCAAAAATAAGTAAACATATCACAAAAATAAAAATTGAAATATGTTTTTTAGTAATAATAAAAATATTCATGTGCGTCACCTTACTATAAATATATGAGATAAAAAAGAAAAATAATATTAAAAATTTAATGTATTCTATTGATAAAAAAGTAAAATAAAGATAAAATAAGCAAAAGACCAACAAAGAGGGGAAAAAAATGAAGAAAAGTATAAGATTTTATTTTGCATTTTACTTAGCAAAAATATCTGTAATAGCATTAAAAGTAATAAGAAGAGATGCCACACAATTTCCAGGAAAGCTTGCAATAACTTTATGTCCAAACTTTTTAGAACAAATAGGAAAACCAAAAACAATAATTGCAGTTACAGGAACAAATGGAAAAACTACAGTGTGTAATATGATAGAAGATTGTTTAAGAGAAAATGGTTATGATTTTATAGATAATCAATTAGGCTCAAATACAAATTCAGGTATAGCTTCAACTTTTATAAAAGGAGCAAACTTAAAAGGAAAACAAAAGAAAGATATGGCTGTATTTGAAATAGATGAAAGAAGCTCTATAAGAGTGTATCCATATGTGAAGCCAACATATCTAATATGCACAAATTTATTTAGAGATTCATTAATGAGAAATGCGCATACAGAATTTATATCAAATATGCTAAGTACAAATATTCCAAAAGAGACTAAACTTATATTAAATGGAGATGACTTAATAGTAAGTAATATAGCACCTGAAAATAAAAGAGTATATTTTGGAATAGATAGATTACCTACAGACACAGATAAATGTGAAAATATAGCAAGAGATATTATTGTATGTCCTAAATGTAATAGTAAATTAGAATATGATTTTGTAAGATACAATCATATAGGACGAGCTCATTGCAGTAAATGTGATTTCAAATCACCATCTATAGATTATGAAATAACAAAATTAGATTTAGAAAATAAAAAAATGACAATTAAACATGAAGAAGAGTTAGAAGAGTATGATTTAATAAATAACAATATTATAAATGTTTACAATATGCTTGCTACAATAACAGTTTTAAAAGAAATAGGATTAACTAAGGAACAAATAAATCCTGTACTAAAAAATCAAAAAATAGTAGACACAAGATATAGCAAACAAGAGGTAAATGGGATAGAAGTTATTACTCAACTTTCAAAAGGAATGAATCCAATAGCTTGTTCAAGAGCATTTGACTATGTAAGAAAAGAAAGTGGAAATAAGGCAGTATTTGTACTTTTAGATGACCTTCACGAGGCAGCATCAGGTTCTGAAAATATTGCATGGCACTATGATACAGATTATGAATTTTTAAATGATGATTCAATTAAACAAATATTAACCGCGGGAGCAAGATATTTGGACACGAAAGTAAGATTTCAAATGGCAGACATAGATATGAACAAGGTTGTATGCCAAAGAGATGAACTATCATTAGTAGAAAAATTAAATTTAGAAGGCATAGATAAAGTATTTATATTACATGATTTATATTCAATAGAATTAAAAAATGAAATTAAAGATAGAGTTATTAAAAAAATAGAAAGCATGAAAGGAATGGAATAAGGCATGGAAGAAAAATTAAAAATAGAAATTTTATTTCCAGAGTTTTGTAATCTGTATGGTGATATAAGCAATATGAAATATTTGAAAAAATGCTTGCCAAATGCAAATTTTATAGAAACAGCATTTGATGAAGAACCTTGTTTTGCAAAAGAAAAAGTCAATTTCATATATTTAGGTCCAATGACAGAAAATATGCAAGAAAAAGTAATAACAAAATTGAAACCATACAAGGAAAGAATTGAAGAACTGATAGAAGAAAATGTTATTTTTTTAATAACTGGAAATGCTATAGAGATTTTTGGAAAATATATTGAAAATGAAGATGGAAGCAAAATAGAAGCACTAGGAGTATTTGATATTTATGCAAAAAGAGATATGCTTCACAGACATAATAGTATTTTTATTGGAAAATGGGATAATATAGATATAGTAGGATTTAAAAGTCAATTTACTTTTGCATATGGTGATAATGAAGAAAATTATTTTGCAAAGGTAGAAAAAGGAATAGGGTTAAATAAAGAATCTAAGCTAGAAGGAATAATGAAAAATAATTTTATAGGAACATATTTAATAGGACCAATATTAATATTAAACCCATTATTTACTAAAAAATTGCTTGAAAAGATGGGTGTAAAAGAAAAAAGTTTAGCTTTTGAAGAAGACCTAAAAGCGGCTTATAATCAAAGATTAGAAGAGTTTGAAAAGTTATAGAAAAAACAAATATTACAGAAATATTACAAAAATGTTGCATAATTATTACAAAAGTGTTATAATAATAGTATATTCAAAAGAGAAGGTGGAAAAAATGGAACTAATGACAATTATTTATATATTATTATTTACAATAGTAGCACTTGCAGCGTATGCTGTTATGCAATTAAAATTAGCAGGAATGAATGTAAAAGATTTTTGGAGCTTTATAGAAGCAAACCAAATGTTAGATAAATTATATGCTTTTTCAAAAAGATATAAAAAAATGAGTACACAAGAGCAAATAATTTTCTTAATGGAAGCAGAAAAAGTATTTAATGCATTTGATAAAGTGCCAAAAATGATTTGGGAAGAAGAATACGAAAAATATGAAGATGTTCTAAATACATACAAAGATATTAAAGTATTAAGATGGGCATCATCTAATTAATTTTGATAACATAAAAAACTCATATATTAAATTGTCCTAGAAAAGAATCATATTTCTAGGACAATTTACATATAATGTAATTATAAAAATATATAATGGAGTTATATTAATATGAATGAAGAAAAAATAAAAGATATTTTAATTGAGCAAGAAAAACAATTAGAAGTAGATGCAGTGTTACAAGTTATAGAAGATGATAACTTAGAACCAACAGATGCATCTATAAAAACTGCAAAAAATCAACTAATAAGTGAAAAGAAAGATAGTTATTTGAATTTGGAACAAAAGAGAAGAGCTGAAAATAGAAAATATACTGAAACATATAGAGAAGAGATAAGAAAAGAGCAAGAAAGAATTTTAGAAGAGCGTAGAAAAAAGAAAAAGATGGAAAAGGCAATAACAGCATATGAGAAACACAAAGATGGGTTTGAAATAATTAATCAAAAGAAAACACAAGAAAAGAGAAAAGGTTTTATAGAAATAATAAAAGAAATTTTCTTAGGAAGCGAAGAAGTACAAACAGCAGATTCGGTTAAAGAAGTAAAAACTAAAACGCATCAAGAATTTGAACAAGAACTAAAGAATGTAACACATAAAGAATTTAGACAAGAAATAGAAGAAAAAATAGCTCAAAAAGAAAAGTTATTAGCAAATGAGCAAAATAAAAAAAAGAATAATAATCAAACAACAAGATAACAAAATGAAAGATGAACTATATATTAAACCAATTATTTAATATTAATGGAAATCTGACATTTTGTTTTTTATATAGTAGGAAATTTCTCCTAGTAGGAGGAATTTCCGTACTAGATAAATATGGGAATTTATAGATTTTCTAACAATTTCCATTGTGTAGAAAATCTTAAATTCGTTTTTTAGATAATAAAAATAAGGAAGTGAGAAAATGAAAATAAAAATATATGAGACATTAAGAAAAATGTTTAAAATATCAAATAATAGAGAAGAAACTAGTATAGATTATGAGGAAATGAAAACAATTATGAAGAATGATATAAATGCC
Organism: uncultured Clostridium sp.; assembly: GCA_900553405.1. Lineage (GTDB taxonomy): Bacteria > Bacillota > Clostridia > TANB77 > CAG-508 > UMGS1663. The sequence goes on from USDF01000024.1 coordinate 21,079, forward strand.
ACTTTGGTAGATGTAAGAAGTCCACAAGAATATAGAGAAGGGCATTTAGATGGAAGCATAAATATTCCAATTTATGATTTAGAAAGAAATTGTGAAGAACTATTGAAAGATAAAAATAATACTATAATTTTAGTATGTCAATCTGGAAGTAGAAGCAAAAAAGCATTAAAAACATTAGAAAATGTAGGATATTCTAGTGTGTATCAATTAGATGGTGGATTAGACAATATAAAATAACGTCAGTAGGGATGATTAATAATGAAATTTTTGTGTCAATAAGTAGTGTTCTTACTGACACTTTTAAATTTAAGGAGCATCTTTACTGACATTATTTAAAATTCTATAAGTCCTACAAATATTGCAGTCATTACAAATAGAAATTCTACTTCCAAAAACTAGTTTTAATGTATTTATAAATTCATCTTCAATACCAATTAAATGAATTTCTATTTTTCTAGGTAAAAGAGTAAGTAGTGCATTTAATGCATAATCGTTTGAAGAAAAAGAGATATCAGATAAATATTTAGCATTGAAATTATTATCTCTTAAATTAATAAGATTTTTGTGTTCATTTAGTAGAATAGAGTTACCATTAGTGTAAATTAAGTGAACAATATTAGAAGCGGGTTCTTTTGTATCTATATATAACTTTAACAAATTTATAAATTCAGTGTATTCTTTTTCAATTACATATTCATTTACACTGGTATCTACAATTTCTTCTAAAGTACTTAAATAAGTATTTAAGCGAAATGTAACAAATCCATCTAAAATCATAGATTTATTAGAGTTTATATATTCTAATACAGAAGCCCAAATTTCTTGTTTTTTATATTTCAAATTAGAATCTTCTTCTAAAATAATATGTTCATAACAATTTTCTTCAATAAGTTTTTTTTCAAAATCATTAAAATAGAAATATTGAAAATTTATAATTCTTCTTATTAAAATAGGTTCATAGAAAAAGATAATACAATCAGCTAGTAAATCAGATAAAAAGTTTAGAAAAGAACTTAAAGCATTTCCTTTATAATGTATAATTACGTTATGATAACATTTGAATTTTTTACTTATAAAATAAATATTTTCTAAGGAAGAGGTTTCTATATTTTTTAATAGATAATCTATAATTTCACTATTATTCGTTTTTATACAAAAAGACTTCATATCGCAAAAAAATCCCCTTTCTTTTATATGTAATTATTATCTACTAAAAAACTTTAGATATACATATTTTATTCGAAAGGGAAAATTTTGGTAACTTGTGCAATATTAAATTAATAATATATTTTATAATCAATTTCAGGAAAGATACAATCTCTTTTTTCTACAAGCTTTAGAAAGTCTGTGTCTATATTGTCTTCTTTTATTTGATCATATAATTTTGTAAAACGTCCAATATGATCTTTAATTCTCTTTTTAGCATAATCAACCATTGTACCATTTGTAATAATAAATAGCCAATCACTACTTTGTGCAAGTAAAAGCTCTCTTGCACATTGATTCAAAGCTCTAATTTTTGTTTTATTTTTTTCATTATAGAATGTATGTGCAAGTTCAACCATTTTATCTCCAGCAACATGTAAATGACGATGAACATAGTCATTAGTTTCGTTAAGCCAAACTTGACTATAGCCATTTGCACCCCAACTAGAACGACAAGGTGTACATACTTGCATTTCGGGATACATATCTATATATTTACCAGGTGTAATCAATTTGAAATCATTTTGGTCAAAGTGAATTTTTTTAAATAGTATATATAACCAATATGGACCTTCATACCACCAATGACCATAAAGTTCAGCGTCATAAGGGCAAAGTATAATAGGGGGCTTATCCATAAAAGATGCGGCCATATCTATTTGTTCTTTTCTACAATCTAGGAAATGACCAGCTTGTTTTTCACAAGAGTCTTTTGCCCATTGAATGTTGTAAATATCTTTTTCTTCACTTTTTCCAGTAATTCTGTGATATTTAATTCCAGTATGCACTCTAACACCATCATGAGAAATATAAGGTTTAATGTAATCGTAAGGAGCATCATAACCAATATCTCTGTAAAATTCACGATAATTAAAATCTCCAGGATAACCATTTATAGAACTCCATACTTGTCTTGAAGATTCCATATCTCTACCAAAAGCTACAATTCCAGTAGGTGAAACAATAGGAGAGTATGTTCCATAAACAGGAGTAGGATCTGAGTATAAAATTCCATGTGTCTCAGTAATAATATATTCTATGCCAAATTCTTTTAAATATTTATCTGCCTCAGGAATATATCCACACTCAGGAAGCCATATTCCACGAGGTTTTTTACCAAAATATTTTTCATAAGTTTGAACTCCAACTGCAATTTGCGCTTTTACAGTTTGTTCAGTTAAATATAAAATTGGAAAATATCCATGTGTTGCTCCACATGTTATAATTTCTAAAACACCTAAGTCTTGGAAGTGTTTAAAACCTTCAATAATATTGTCATTATAAATATCATGAAAAATATGTAAATCGTTGGAATACCTTTCAAAATAATATTTAGAAAGGTCATTTACTCGTTTATCATATGTAGTTCTTTCAATTTCTTTTTTTGCAAGTTCAATGTGTTTTTTTAAATATTTAATATATCTTTTTTGCAATAATTTATTATCAAGCATATTTAAAAGTGGAGGAGTCATAGACATTGTAATAGAAAACTCTACTTTTTCTTCCACTAATTTTTTAAAATTAAGTAAAAGAGGAATGTAGGTTTCTGAAATTGCTTCAAATAACCATTGTTCCTCTAAATAATTTTCACTCTCTGGGTGATGTATAAAAGGCAAATGTGCATGTAGCACAAAGCTAACGTATCCTTTTGGTGTATTCATTAGTATTACTCCTTATAAATTTGTTAGAACTTTGAAGATGGATTTCTTAAATCTAATTTATCAAAGCTAATTTTCTCATTTGCATACATTTTTTTATAAAACTCTTCAATAGATGAAATTTTACCAATTTTTCTAAGAAGAGAGAAACTTATAATATCCTTCTTTGTAGTAGCATTTGTTTTTACATTTCTAAAATACACAAATTTAGATAAATTATCAAATAATATATGATCATTTGGTGCATCTATATCATTTGAGTTTGCAATATATAAGTAATTATTATTAATTGTTACATATTCGTTTATAGGACGTCTGCCAAGTTCTATTTTATAATCACAATTGCTATCTGCAACAGTTAAATACCAACTATTTGCAAAGTCGTTTATATCTATCTCAAAAGAATAATTCATTGTTAAATTGTGAACTATTAAAACAGGCTTTGTATTGTTGAAAAAATATTCTCCATATTCTTCAATATATTTATTTTTATCGTCATCTGAAATATCCCAATAAACAAATAGGGTGTTAGGAGTTTGAGCTAAAACTTTTACAACAGTTTGATTATAGCGATAAGGTAAGTCATAGTATTCTATAATTTCTACTTTTTCTTTTTTAGTACTTCTTTTTGTAGCAGTTGTTTTAGTTGATTTTTTTGTGTCTTTAGTAATAGATTTACCAGCAACTTTCTTAGAAGAGGATTTTACTTTTGTAGCATTAGTTGACTTATTTGAAGTTACTTTAGTAGATTTTTTGGCACTACTTTTTGTATCTACTTTATTTGCACTAGTTTTAGATTTATTAGAAACTTTATTTTCTGCTTTTTTACTATTTTTAGAAACTTCTCTATTTGAATTACTTTTAGATGTAGTTTCTTTTTTAGGTAATTTAGTAGTAGATCTTTTAGCACTTTTTTCTTCAATTACTTCAGTTTTTTCTTTAGCTTTTCTTGGCATATTTTCCTCCTTAGTAAATAACGCATTTTATTCTTAATATATACTATATCAAAAGCTAAATAAATTCAATAGAAAAAAAAATAAATAATATTACAATTATGTTACAAAAAATGCAATAATTAGAAGAAGTAGTTACAACAATTATAACAAAAGTGAAATAAAAGGCTATGAATAAAATAATAGTACATTCAAAAATTCATATTATCTATTTGTTAATGTTAAAAAGTATTGACTAACAAGTAAAGTATTGTTAGAATATTTTTATAAAAGAAAGTAACAACTTATAAACATAAAATTATTTTATATTTTAAATATTTGTTGGAAATACTAAAGTAAAAATAGGAGGGAACGAAAGAAAATGAGAAAACAAAAAGGTATAACATTAATAGCATTAGTAGTAACAGTAATAGTGCTAATAATATTAGCAGGAG
>USDF01000025.1 GCA_900553405.1 uncultured Clostridium sp.
TGATTAAAAAATAATTTTGAGACTATATATAAAATAATTCCCCATATAATTTGCTTTATTATTACAAATAATATTTCTTGCATTGTTATATTGCCTAACCAAATGTTGATTGGTGTATAAACTAAATCTTTAAATGGCAAAATATTTGCTATAACCTGAAACCATTGTGGAAATAGCGTTATAGGTGCAATTATTCCAGAGAAAATTGATATAACTGATTTTCTAAGTATTTGCATTCCCCATATAGAATTACTATAAAATCCTACCGTACCAACTATCATTTGTAAGAAAAATGTAATTGGTATTCCTAGCAATATTATAATTACAAATAATAAAAAATTAAGTATACTCGTTGGAAATGTTACGCCCCAAAACAAACTACAAATTATAAATGTAGCTAATCCTACAACACTTGCAAATCCAATTTCTCCTAAATTAACTCCAAAATAATATTGGAAATATGATAATGGATTTAATAGTTCTTTATTAATTTGACCATTTCTTATTGAATGTGCTATATCCTCATTAACTCCCCAAGTTACAAGTGAAATTACTGAAAAAACCAAAATATAGTATGTAACCATCTGTGAAATTGAATAACCTCCGGCATTTCCTGTTTGGTTATATATTGCTTGCCACACAAAAATATATACTACTATTTCTACTATTCTATTTATTGTAAATAAATAAAAGTTAGATTTATATATATTATATTGTTTAAATTGCATTTTAGCTAAACCTAGCATAGTTTTTAGCATGTTATTTCTCCTCTATATATTTCTTTTAATATTTCTTCTAATCCCTGTTCTTCTATATGCATATCTGTTATTTCACAATAATTTGAGATTCTATTTACAATGTCCATTATTGTGTATTTGTCATGATTAAATCTTATTTTTACTTGTTCATCAGATTCTTCTACAACTTCAAATTCATCATTTATTGTTTCTGTAGTTATTAAAGATGTTTTATTTTTTACTAGTATTTGTGCTATTACTTGTTTTCCATATGTTTCTTTAAATTTTTCTTTTTCGCCATCATAAATAATTTGTCCTTTATCTAAAAGTATTATTCTATCACATACATCTTCAATATCTTTTAAATCATGAGTTGTTAGTATTACCGTTGTATTTTTTTCCTTATTAATTTCTTTTATAAATGCTCTTATTCTTTCTTTTACTAAAACATCTAATCCTATAGTTGGTTCATCTAAATATACTATTTTAGGATTATGCAAAAATGTTGCAGCTATTTCACATCTCATTTTTTGACCTAAACTCAAGTTCTTTACTTGCTTTTCTAATAAGTCGTCTAGTTCTAATATTTCACAGAATTTTTTTAAGTTCTTTCTATACTCACCATCTGGAATTTTATACATCTTCTTAATTAATCTAAAAGACTCTATTACAGGCAAGTCCCACCAAAGCTGTGTTTTTTGACCAAAAACGGCTCCTATCTTTTTGTTGTTTTCTATTCTATTTTTATTTGGAACCAAGTCATCAACTACAACTTCTCCTGATGTTGGAGTTAATAAACCTGTAAGCATTTTTATTGTTGTAGATTTTCCTGCACCATTTTCTCCAATATAACCAACTAGTTCGCCTTCCTGTATTTCAAAATTTATATGGTTTACTGCAGTAAATTCTTTGTATTTTGGTTTAATTAGGTTTTTAAAATATCCTATTAATCCATCTTCTTTCTCTATTATTTTATATGTTTTTACTAAATCTTTTACTTTAATTATTGCCATTATTATCTTTCCTTTGTTATTTTTTTATAATTCTATCATAAGTAGATTATAAAAAACAATATATTTTATTAATAAAATATATTGTTTCTGTTACTTATTAATTCGATTTTGCATTATTTTTCTACATAACAAAACCTACTTGAAATTCAAGTAGGTTTTGTTGCTGTTATCTTATTCTTTTAATTCAAACATTTCCAACAATTCATCGTCAGATACATATTTCTCATAATCATAACCAAAACTTTCAATTATAATTTTTTTTGTATCCCCAGCAGAATTTTCTAATATAATGTTTTTTATAGATTTATTTAGCATTATCTTTTTGCTATCTTCATCTAATATAGCTACAAATTCTTTTGTTGGAATATGTATTCCAGACATAGATGTACCATCTGCATATTGAATAGTCGTTACAAAATTTTTGTCTTGTATAAATTCTATTGTTATTCTTGCAGTATTGTTAGATAAAATGTCTGTTATTGCTTTTTCATCCTTAAGACTAACAAAATTTTTTATACAACCTTCATGTTCCTTTGCCAACTGTTTCAAGACCATTACATTCATTTGTTTTTGTTTTAGAATTATCTGATTGCTTGTTTTTTTCGAAACCCAATAATTGATTACCAGTAATACAATCAAGAATAGTTCTATGTAAATACCGATTAAATAGATTTTAATTATATTTACATTATTTTTTAAAAATATACTTGCTATAATAGTAATCATCATCAGAATGAAAAATACACCAGCACCTAATATCAGTAATATTAATGGTGTTTTACTTTCAATCCTTTCTTTTTCTTCCAACTGTTTTAATGTAAGTTCCCGTTTTTCCTTTTTCATATAAATTTCCTCCTTAAAAATTATTTTCTTAAAATGTTTTTAGTTACTTTTTGCAACCCTTCATATTGCCAAAATAGGAGCTGTATAAAATTTTATGTTATTTTATCATATTTTTTCTCATTTATCAACTACTATTGTTGTAAAAAACTTTTTTATATTTCCTCTTCTTCATTTACATATAATAAGTTTTCAATTTTTCCTTTGTGCCATTCTTCTTCTACTAGAAATTCATTAAAAGCCTCTTCTAAATCTTTTATTTTTCCTTTTTCTTTTGCAAATTTTAAGAAATCACTAATTTCATTTTTCATGTTATATCTCCTTTTACTTATTATTCAATATAAACATATATATTGTATAACATTTCGAAAACTATATCAATAAAATAGATTAATTTCTTCTTCATTTTTTGCTATTTCAAAGTCAATTTGCCTTAAGATTTTATTAGCATTTTTTACTTTAATTTTTACTTTATCGCCTATCTTATATGTTTTCTTTGTTCTTTCTCCTGTTAAAGTTTTTCTATTTTCATCATAAATAAAGTACTCGTCTCCTAAATCTTCAAAACGAATTAGACCTTCTACTGTGTTTTCTAGTTCTACAAACATTCCAAATGAAGTAATTGAAGAAACAATTCCCTCAAATTCTTCTCCAATTTTATCTTGCATAAATTCTGCTTTCTTAATGTCTATGCTATCTCTCTCAACTTTTTGCGCTATTTTTTCTCTTTCAGATGAAGACTCACTATAGTTTACAGCTTTTTGTAAATATTCTTGTTTCCAATCATCTTCTACATTATAATTTTTGTCTATATAGTGTGAAATTACTCTGTGTATGAATAGATCTGGATATCTACGTATTGGTGATGTAAAATGACAATAGTAATTACTTGCAATACCAAAATGTCCTTTGTTTTGACTTTCATATCTTGCTACTTTTAATGTTCTTAATATTAAAGTGGAAATTACTCTTTCCTCGTCTGTTCCAACTATTTTCTCTAAAACTTCTGCAAATGCTTTTGGATGAATGTTATCTTTACTATACTTAATTTTATATTTAAAATTAAATAAAAATTTATTAAGTTCATCTATTTTCTCTTCGTCTGGTTCTTCATGTACACGATAAATAAATGGTGCTTCTAACCAGTAAAAACGCTCTGCAACTGTTTCATTTGCAGTTAGCATAAATTGTTCTATTATCTCATTTGCAAAAGAAAGTTCATATTTTTTTACATCTATAGCATACCCATTTTCATCTAGTACAATTTTGCTTTCAGGTAAATCTAAATTCAAACTTCCTTGCTTAGTTCTTCTATCCTTTAAAATATGTGCAAGCTCTTCCATTCTTTTAAAATGATCTATAAATGACTTATATTTCGTCACTACTTCTAGTTCTTTTTCTAATGTTTTTATTTTGTTTTTAGCCTCATCTACATTTTCTATTTTCTCTGTTTTTTCCTCTTTATTAAGTCCAAGTAGAATTGCAACATCAGTGTAACTCATTCTTCTAGTAACTTTTATTACACTCTTTCTTATATCTGAAGATACAACATTTCCTTGTTTATCTATTTCCATTATTACAGATAAAGTAAGCCTATCTTTTCCTTCATTTAAACTACATATTCCATTTGAAAGTTCACGAGGAAGCATTGGTATTACTCTATCCAACATGTAAATGCTTGTACCTCTTATAATTGCTTCTTTGTCTAAATTTGTATTAGGTGTTACATAGTGACTAACATCTGCTATGTGAACTCCTAACTCGTAATTACCATTTTCTAGTTTTTTTACTTGTACTGCATCATCTAAATCTTTTGCATCTTCGCCATCTATTGTAAAAATTTCTTCATTTCTTAAGTCTAATCTATTTTCTAATTCTTTTTCGCTTATTTCTTCCTTTATACTTTTAGCTTCTTCTATTACTTTATCTGGAAAAGTATAAGGTAAATCATACTCTTTAATTAAGCTAAGCATGTCTACACCAGCTTCATTTACATTACCTAATACTTCTATTATTTTTCCTTCAGCATTTTTACCTTTTTCAGGGTACTTTAAAATTTGAACTAATACTTTTGCGTTTGTTCTCGCTTTTCCCATATTTTTCTTTGAAATAAAGATATCTGTACCAAATTTTCTATCATCTGGTATAACAAATCCGAAATTTTGATTTTTAGTAAATACACCAACTAAAGTATCTTTATTTCTTGATAAGATTTTTACAACTCTTCCTTCTCTATGTCCTTTTTGTTCTTTGTCTTCTATTATTTCTATTAAAACTTTATCTTCATTTAAAGCACCTTTAGTATTGTTTTTTGCTATATAAATTTCATCTTCTTCATTCTCTATTTTTACGAAACCAAAACCTTTTTCATTTCCTCTAAAAATTCCAGAAATATATTTTCCTTCTTGTACTAAATGATATTTTGATTTTCTATTTTTTTGGATTTTATAATTTTCTTCTAATTTATTTAAAACCTCTAAAAAGTTGTTATACTCTGTTTTAGGCACACTTAAAACAGCTGCCAATTCTTTTGCTTTCATTGGCACATATATATCTTCTTTCATAAAATCTAAAATTAACTTTTCTTTATCTTCCATTCTCTTCTCCCTCGCAAAGGACAAAAGTGACCCGTCCCCAAATGTCCTTTCAAACCTTAACTAACAAAAAAGTGTAGTTACATTTTTGTTACTACACTTTAGTTTTTCTAAAAAATTAAATTACATACAAAATTCCAAGTATTATTGTAAATACTAAAAATAAAACACCTAATATTATTGTTAGTCTTTTTATTTTTCCTTCTTTAGTTCTTCCTTTATTTTTTTCATAGAAATTATTTGTTGAAGAACCTGTAATTGCTCCTGAAGCTCCTTGGCTATCTCTTGTTTGCATTGTAGCAACTATTATTAATGCAACACATATTACTAAATATATTCCTAATACTATGTATTTTAAAACTTCCATTTCATTCTCTCCTTTTGTTTATTTTTTCTCTTTTTCTTTAACGTTATTTATTGTAACATATGTATTTGAAAAATGCAATTGATTTTTGAAATTTTGTATTATATAATATTTTATATTTAAAATATAGCATTTTATGGAGTTTTTATGAAAATTTTAGTTGTAGATGAAAAATATAATAATAAAAAACTAGATAAATTTATTTTTGATAAATTTCCTAGCTTAAGTTCTGGTCTATTTTATAAAACTTTAAGAAAGAAAGATTTTCGTGTAAATGATAATAGAATTTCTGAAAATATAATACTTCACACAAGTGATGAAATTAAAGTTTTTATTAGTGATGAACTTTTAGAAAATAATGTTTCACTTTCTACTATATATGAAGATGATAACATTTTAGTTATTGATAAACCTACAAGCATTGAAGTTGTTGGAGATAATAGTGTTACTTCTATTTTAGAAAAAAAGTATTCATATATTAAACCTTGCCATAGGCTTGATAGAAATACAACTGGTCTTGTTTTATTTGCTAAAAATGAAGAATCTTTAAACATTCTTTTAGATAAATTTAAAAATCACGAGATTGAAAAACATTATAGAGCTATTGTCTATGGAATACCTAAAGTAAAAAAAGCTAAACTTGAAGCCTTCTTGTTTAAGGATAGTAAAAAATCTTTAGTTTACATTTTAGATGAGCCTAAAAAAGGCTATCAAAAAATTATTACTTCTTATGAAGTTATTAAAGAAGATAATAAACAAAATATTTCTACATTAGATGTTAAATTAGAAACTGGTAGGACTCATCAAATTAGAGCACATCTTGCTTACGTAGGATTGCCTATTATTGGAGATGGAAAGTATGGCAAAAATGAAATAAATAAAAAATTTGATAAAAAGACTCAATTGCTTGAAAGTTATAGCTTAAAATTTAATTTTTCTTCTCCAAGTGGTATTTTATCTTATTTGAATGGTAAAATTATAGAAAAAAAATAAAGTAGCAATAATTGCTACTTTATTTTTTACCTTAGTGTTCTTTAGCCTTCTGTAATTTTTCTAATTAAAGCAAAAAATCCAAAAAGGAGTATAAAACCTATAGTACAGTATGATGAATATTTGACAACATAATTATATTTTTTTGCCTTAATTAAAGTCGGCTCTTGCAACGAAATGTCGAAAGTTGCTTCGGTCACTTCACTTTTGATTACCTTTTTTATGCATATCCGTCTATTCACATTTTTATCAACGTATGTTGCTTCATATTCTTCCGGCACTCTATAGCATTCTTCACCACTTGCAATATGGTTTGCAATTTCTGTCATCCTTTCAATTTCTGCTTCATCAACATTATTTTTTGATGAACAGCCTGTTAGAATAACAGTTACCATTATGAAACATAAAAGTAAAATTATTTTCTTTTTCATCTTTTTTCCTCCATTTGTAAAGAAAAAATATATAGTTTATCAGTTACATGCCCATATTATACCATGTTTACATATTTTTTTCAACATTAAATATAAATTTGAATGGTAAAAACATAGAAAAAAGTTGAAGTTGTAAAATAATTTCAACTTCAACTTTTCTTTTATGCTATTCTACATTTTCCTTTTCTTCTTTCAACTTAACTATTCTTTTTTTCAGTTTTGAATTTACCTTTTTTAATTTTTTATCGATTTTTTGCAGAAATTCAGAAATAAGTATAGCTAAAATTATGCAACCGATAGCAGCCAGAATTACTATTATATAAGTCCACACCGAATACATCATTGAGAAATCCTGTATCTCCATTTCAGTAAATTTTGTTTCTTCTCCTGAAATATCAAAAGTTATATCAAGGAAAACTTTTCCACTTTCAATTCTCTTACTTATACATATCCGTGCATTTGTTGTTTCATTTTCGTATGAAACTTTATAGCCTTCAGGTAATTTATACCCTTTTTCATTGGCAACATGATCCGCAATTTCTGTCATTTTTTCAATTTCTGCTTCATCAATTGTAATAGATGAACAACCTGTTAGAATAACAGTTAACATTATGAAACATAAAAGCAAAATTATTTTCTTTTTCATCTTTTCTCCCTCCATTTGTAAAGAAAAAACATATTTTTTACTAGTTACATACTCGTATTATAACATGTCCATATATTTTTTTCAACACAAATAAAAAACTCCTACAAAAAAAATTTTCTACCATATAAAAAACTGAAAAAGTATTATTTTACTTTTTCAGATTCTACTCTACTTAAATATCTCTTCAAATTCTTGTTCTGTTATTATTTCATTTTTCAATAATGTTTGTGCCACCTCATGAAGTTTGTCCATATGCTCAAGTATCATTTTTTGTGCTTTAGCATATGCAGTATCTAATAATATTTTTACTTCTGCACCTATTGCATCTGTATATTTTTCTCCAAGTAATTGTAATTCATATGGATCTTTATCTGGATTTATTGATATAGTACCAACTACATCACTCATTCCATATACTGTAACCATATCTTTTGCTATTTTAGTTGCTACTTCGAAGTCATTACTTGCTCCTGTTGAAATATCATTCATTATAATTTTTTCTGCTGCACGGCCTGCCATTAATACAATAAGTCTTTCTTCCATTTCTGTTTTAGAAATATAGTTTTTATCTTCGTTTGTTTTATTCATTGTATATCCGCCTGCCATACCTCTTGGTATAATTGATATTTCTTTTACAGGTTCTTGTGTTTCTAAATATCTACTTACTATGGCATGTCCTGCTTCATGGTATGCAGTTAGCTTTTTGTCTTTTTCTGAATATACTCTACTTGCTTTTTGAAGTCCTATTGTTACCTTTTTAAAAGCTTCTTCTATATCTTCTTGTTCTATTACTTCATGTTCATTTATTGTTGCTAGAATTGCAGCTTCATTTAATATATTAGCTAATTCTGCACCTGTTAGTCCTGCTGTGTCTTCTGCTATTGTTTCTAATTTAACGTTTTCTGCTAGCTTTTTATTTGCACTATGAATCTTTAATATTTCTTCTCTTCCTCGTTTGTCTGGTACATTTATTGTTATTTGTCTATCAAATCTTCCTGGTCTTAAAAGAGCTGTATCTAGCATTTCTGGTCTATTGGTTGCAGCTAAAACTATAATAGTTTCTTCTGTATCAAAACCATCCATTTCTACTAACAATTGGTTTAGTGTTTGGTTATTTTCAGTTTCTGCACCACTTCCACTAGATCTTCTTGAACCTATTGCATCTATTTCATCTATAAATACTATACATGGTGCTACTTTTCTTGCTTTTTCAAATAATTTACGTACTCTTGACGCACCAAGTCCTGCAAACATTTCTATAAATTCTGAACCACTCATTGAAATAAATGGTACGTTTGCTTCACCAGCTATTGCTTTTGCTATTAATGTTTTACCTGTTCCTGGTTTTCCATATAATAAAACACCTTTTGGAACTTTTGCTCCCATTTCATTGAATTTTTTAGGTTCTTTTAAGAATTGAACTATTTCTAACATTTCTTGTTTTTCTTCATCTAAACCTGCAACATCATCAAATTTTACTTTTTCCTTTGTTGTTTCTGCGTCATATACTTTTCCTTTATCGCCAAGACCTTGCATTTTAAATACTAATATGAATAAAACAACAATCATTATAGTTGGTAATAATGCAAAAAGTCTTTCTGAAATCGTAAGAAAAATATTTTCTGGATTTTGTATTAATTCTATATTGTTACCTTCTGCAACTTTTTCTTGAATTAATTCTATAAATGCTTGTGTATTTGGCACTATAACTGTTTTTTCTTCTTCAACATTTTTTTGTTTTACTTTTAAAGAAGTACTTCCAACTGTCATTTCTATTTTTTCTATTTCACCATCTGATACTTTTTTAATTAAGTCTGTATAAGCAAGTTCCTTTTCTTCACTTTCAGATGTTTTATTAAAAAATAAGAAATAACTTAAAATGGCTAATGTAGCTATTAAAATAACTGCTAATACACCAACTAGGATTTTATTTCTTTTTTCATTTTTTCCATTTTTTTTGTTATCTTCCATTATTCTTTCCTTTCATTTTATGCATTTTCACCTTGTGCACCATTTTCTAAACCATCTTGTTCTTCTTCGTTTTCTTTTTTCTTTTTATTTTCTTTTTTCTTTTTATTTTCTTCTTTCTTTTTCTTGTTTTCTTCTTGCTTTTCTTTCTCTTGTTCTTGCTTTTCCTTTTCCTTTTCCTTTTCCATTTCTTCTTTTACTTTAGCTTGTTCTTCTATTATTTTTGCCAATTCTTGTTGGTTTTTAATTACATCTGATTTTATCATTAATATTGCTGTTACTATATAAATACATGCTATTCCTACGTACATTACTTGGAAATAAGTAAGTTCAAAACCTGTAAATGTATATATTAGAGTAACTACTGCATTTAATAAAATTGGTAATGTTAAACTATGAATTGCTATTTTGCACATTGCACTAAATCTAAGTCTTAATCTCATAAATAATGCTGTTATAAATCCAAATATTGCTAAAAGTAATATATCTAACCAAATACTAATAAAATATGCAATTAGCATATATACGAATGTGATTATAAAAAATCCTATATATAGCATTATTAAATTTGTCCCTGTAAAGAAATTTAATAAATCTTGTTTGTTGAAACTTTGTATTTGGTAATTTTCTGTTATAGTAGGATATGAATATTCTACCAATGTATTTTGGGTTGCTGTAGTTTTTATAATTATTTTGTCATTTAAAATAATTATTCCATTTTGCGTGTTTGATATTTTTTGTTTATAATTATTAACATTTTCTTCTAATTGTTCATTAGTATCTATAATTATTAAATTAAATATTTTATCTTCATATTCTAATATAATTGGATTATCTGTATCCATTTTTAATGTATTATTTTGAAATGTAAAGTTTGGCAAATCTGTTTTTACATATGATATTGCTTGTCCTATATCACCTTTTATTTTATATACTGAGCAAAAAGATGCTACTATAGTAAATAGAATTAGTAATTTTATTAAATATGCAATTACTATACTCCATTTTTTGCTAGCTAATTCTGGGTACTTTTCAAAATTTTTTATACTTATTATCATTTTTTTAAAAAATGGTAACTCTTTTTCTTCATTCATCTTTTGCTCTCCACTTCTTTATATAAAAATATTTTTATTATAAACATTAGAACTTCTAGCATTTATATTGCATAGAAATCCTAATATTTATTTTTATATTTTAAATTAATTTTCATTCTTTATCTTTGTTAAACTTTTTACTTTTGATTATAGATTATTGCTCTATTATTTGTCCTTCTTTAGTGTCTTTTACAGTATAACCTTTTTCTTTTAATAAATCACGAATTCTATCTGATTCTGCCCAATCTTTATTTTCTCTTGCTATTTTTCTTTGTTCTACTAATTCAAGTATTTCTTTTGGTAATTCTACTTTTTCTTGTTCTTCCAAATATTTTTTAGAATTTTCTAAATCTAAACCTAATATTCTATCAAATTCTAATAAAAGTTCTGCAAATTGTTTTGATTTTTTATTTTTTCTAACAACTTCCCATACAATTCCCATAGCAAGTGGCATATTTAAGTCATCATTTACTGCATCTAAAAATCTTTGTTTATATTCTTTTATTTCTTCTTCATCAATTTTTTCATCATTTTGTAAATGTGTTAAATATCCTTCACGTAATCTATTTAATGCTTTTTGTGTTGAAAGTGCACCTTCAAAAGTAAAGTTCAATTTTGTTCTATAATGTGCTGTATAGCAGAACATTTTGTATGCTAATGGTTCTATTCCTTTTTCTTGTAATTGGTCTAATGTGTATGTATTTCCTAAACTTTTTGACATTTTACCGCCATCTACTTGTAGGAATTCAACATGCATCCATCTTTTAGCTGGAACATGACCTGTGCATCCTTTACTTTGTGCTATTTCATTTTCATGGTGTGTAGGTATATGGTCTACACCACCTGTATGAATATCAAATTCATCTCCTAAATATTTTCTACTCATTGCAGAGCACTCTAAATGCCATCCTGGGTAAGAAAGTCCCCATGGACTTTCCCATTTCATAATATGATTTTCTGGTGCTTTTATCCATACAGCAAAATCATATGGATTTCTTTTTTCTGGATCTACATCAACTCTTGCTCCTGCAATTTGATCGTCTAAATTACGATTTGAAAGCACTGGATATTTATCTAATTTAGAAATATCAAAATATATAGCTTTTGATGTTTCGTAAGCATATCCATTTTTTACTAAAGTTTTAACAAATTCTAACATATCACTAATATGATCTGTTGCTTTTGCTATTATTTCTGGTCTTTCTATATGTAGTCTTCCCATATCTCTGAAAAATATATCTGTATAATATGCAGCAATTTCATATGGATCCTTATTTTCTTTTCTTGCAGCCTTTTCCATTTTGTCTTCGCCTTCATCTGCATCTGACTCTAGGTGTCCAACATCTGTAATATTCATTACATGTTTTAAAGTATATCCATTTTCTTTTAGAACTCTTCTTAATGTATCCATAAATACATAAGCTCTAAAATTGCCAATGTGGGCAAAACTGTAAACAGTTGGCCCACAAGTATATATACGTACTTCATTTCCTTCCAATGGTTTAAATTCTTCTTTTTGTTTAGTTAAAGTATTGTATAATTTTAAGCTCATAATATTTTCCTTTCTTTTAAGTTGTTGTATTTGATTTTGTTGTGTTTGTATTTGTCGTATTTGTAATAGTATTATTCGTCGTTGTATTTTCTATATTATTTTCAGGTTTACTTAATTTATTTATTGTTAATGTAATAGTTTTTCCTTTTTCAACTTTTTCCTTTTCTTTAACACTTTGTGCTAATACAACATCTTCTTTTTTCTTTTTATCTTCACTATATTTAATATCAACTTTTAATCCTTTAGCTTCAATTAATTTTTTAGCTTCAGTTAGTGTTTTTCCTACCACATTTATCATTTCAACTTGTTCAGGAGCTTTGTGCATATCACAAGTTTCTGTTGGAATATCATATTTATCCCCTGCATTTGTTGACCATAAATTTGTATTTTCTTTTTGAGGTTTTACTAAATATGTCTCTTCTGTTACATTTTTACAATATTCATTAGCAATTTTTCCAGAATCTTGACAAATTTTTAATTTTGTATGTCCTTCACATTTTCCTGGTAAACTACCTTTTACAAATACTTCTGACATTGTCCTTGAACAACTATCTGTTGCAATGCATCCAGAATCTTGACAAATTGTTGCAGATACAACATTACTTGGTCTTTTAAATCTAGCTGTTGGTAAACTACTATGAATATTTTTCATAACTGCTGCCCAAATATTAGCTGCATTATTAGTACTATATACCGGTTTTTCTGAATAGTCAAAACCAAACCAAGTTGCTGCAGTATAATATGGAGTAAATCCACAAAGCCATCTATCTACATAATTGTCTGTAGAACCAGTTTTAGCTCCAACATCCATGTTAGACATATAACATACTGATGCTGTACCAGAACGAGCTGGTGATTTTAATAAGTCTTGAAGTATATATGCATTTGATTCTGACATAACTCTTCTTGTTTCTTGTTTTGATTCTAATATTACATTTCCATCTTTATCTTCTACTTTTGTATAGAAAGTAGGTTCAATATATTCTCCATTATTAGCTATTGAAGCATATGCTGCTGCCATATCAAGTGGACTGACATCTGCAGTACCTAATGCAAGTGTAATAGCTTCATGTTGTTTATCTATATTAATTCCCATTTTAGCCAAGAATTCTATTGCATTTGCAGGGCCAACTTCTTTCATAATTTTTAAGTGAACTATATTTGAAGATTGTGCTAATGCTGTTCTTATTGTCATTAATCCATTAAATCCTCCAGAGTTATGTGGGTTATATCCTCCACCAAAGTTTGTAGCTGAATCATCATAAACTGTACCTGCATTAATAATTCCTTTTTCTAGTGCTGGTGCCTCACATGCTAATGGTTTCATTGATGAACCTGTTTGTTTTCCACGTAATGCTCTATTTATACCTGTTGCATTTGAATCTTCTCCAAGACCTCCTACAGTTGCTACTACTTGACCTGTTGTGTGGTCTATTATAACCATAGCTGCTTGTGTATGTTCATTTAATAATTCTCCATCATCTTTTTTAGTTCTACCACTTTTTATGTATTTATCTTTTAAGAATTCCTCTTCCATTACATTTTGAATTGCTGTATCTTGTGTTGTATAAATAGTATATCCATTATTCTCTACCATAAATTCAGCTGTTTCTCTATTTATATCTTTAGATTCCATTAAGTCTTCTATTACTTGGTTTATAGCTGCTGCTGTATGATAAGAATATGTAGCTTTTGAAACATTGGCTCCTTGTTCAAATGTTAAACCATTTTCAACTTCTTCTACTGCTTTATTATATTCTTCTTCATCTTTAATATAACCTTGGTCTTTCATTTGGAAAAGTACTTCTTTTGTTCTGTTCTTGATTTTTTCTGCATTGTCTAATCCAATAAATGGGTTATATCCACTAGGTGCATGGTTTATTCCCGCTAAAAATGCACATTCTGCTAAATCTAATTCTCCAACTGGCTTATTAAAGTAATACTCAGCTGCCATTCCTACACCATATATAGTAGATCCCATAGGTATTTTATTTAAATATAGCTCTAATATTTGGTCTTTTGAAAGCATTTTTTCCACATTATATGCTCTTGCCATTTCCCTTATTTTTCTTTCTATACCTTTTGAACCAGAATCTGCTTTATCATCTTTTAAGTTTTTAATTAATTGTTGTGTAATTGTACTTCCTCCACCAGATTCTGAATCTCCACGATTGATTATGTACATAATTGTTGCATATGTAGTTCTTTTTATATCTATTCCATTATGTTCGTAAAACCTTTTATCTTCTATAGCTATAAATGCTTTTGGTAAATATTCTGGCATATCTTCCGTTGAAACTATTTTTCTATTTTCTTTTCCAGAAAGGGTTGCAACAATATTACCATCTTTATCTAATACATTACCATTAAGATTTTTAATTGTTAAATCATCTTCTGTTAGTTTGAACTTATCACTAAAGAAAATTCCCGCTATTATTCCTGCTCCTATTAAGATTAATAAAAGAATTAAAGCAAAAATTGTTAAGATTACTCTTTTTAGTATTCTATGTTTTTTCTTGTTCTTTTTATTATTGTTATCATTTTTATTCTTTTTGCTTGCTTTTATTTTATATTTTTTTGTTTTATTTAGTTCTTCTTGATTTGTTTTCTTTTTTGCTTTTGATTTTCCCATATTATTTCCTCCTTGGATACGCAAAATTGATAGTTACATTATATTATATAATAGTTAAAATTGAAAGGTTTTTTAGGAAAAAAACATAAAAAAAAACATAAAAAAATTCCCAGCTTTTTATAAGCCGGGAATTTTTATTATTTAGCATAATCTATAACTCTTGTTTCTCTAATAATGTTAACCTTTATCTGTCCTGGGTAATCCATTTCGTCTTCTACTTTTTTAGCAACATCTCTTGCCATTAGTGTCATTTGTGCGTCTGTAATTTTTTCTGGTTTTACTATAATTCTGACTTCACGTCCTGCTTGTATTGCAAAAGATTTTTCAACACCTTCAAAAGAATCTGCAATCTCTTCAAGTTGTTGTAGTCTTTTTATGTATGCTTCTAAAGTTTCACGTCTTGCTCCAGGTCTTGAAGCTGATATTGCATCTGCTGCTTGTATTAAAACAGCTTCTACACTTAAAGGTTCCACATCTCCATGGTGAGCTTGTACAGCATTTATTACCATTTCGTTTTCTTTATATTTTTTAAGTACTTCTACACCTAGTTCTACGTGTGTACCTTCCATATCGTGGTCTAATGCTTTTCCTATATCATGTAATAGACCAGCTCTTCTTGCAAGTTTAGTATCTAATCCTAATTCTTCAGCCATTATTCTAGCTAAATTAGAAACTTCTACTGAGTGGTTTAATACATTTTGTCCATAACTTGTCCTATATTTTAACTTTCCTAGTAAGTTAATAATATCTGGATGAAGTCCTATAACACCAGCTTCCATAGCGGCTCTTTCGCCTTCTTCTTTAATAGTTTGTGCTAATTCTTCTTTAGCTTTTTCAACCATTTCTTCTATTTTAGCTGGATGAATTCTTCCATCATCTATTAATTTTTCTAGTGCTATTTTGGCTACTTCTCTACGTAATGGATCAAATCCTGATATAACAACAGCTTCTGGTGTATCGTCTATAATTAGATCTATTCCTGTTAATGTTTCCAATGTTTTTATATTTCTTCCTTCTCTACCAATAATTCTTCCTTTCATATCATCATTTGGAAGAGATACTATTGATACTGTTGTTTCTTGAGAATGATCTGCTGCACATTTTTGAATAGCATATCCTATAATGTTTTTTGCTGTTTTATCTGCTGTTTCCTTTGTTTTTTGTTCAAAATCTTTAATTAAGTTTGCTTTTTCAATAGTCAATTGTTTTTCAACCTCATTTAACAATTGTTTTTTAGCATCTTCAGTAGATAATCCTGCCACACGTTGTAATTCTAATATTTGTTTATTGTATAATTCTTCTAGTTCTTCCTTTTTCTTGTTGTTCTCTTCTACTTTAGTAATTAGTTCTTTCTCTTTGTTTTCTAATTGATTCATTCTGTTTTCTAAGTTTTCTTCTTTTTGAATTAAACGTTTTTCTTGTAATTGTACTTCGCCTCTTCTTTCCCTAATCTCTTCATCTAATTCTTTTCTAGAGTTCATGATTTCTTCTTTTGCTTTGAAGATTTCTTCTTTTTTCTTATTTTCTGCTTCTTTATTTGCTAACTCTATAATTCTTTTAGCTTCGTTTTCTGCGCTTTTCATTTTTGATTCTGCTATTTTTTTTCTAATTGTAAAACCTACAAATGTGAAAATAATAGCTGAGATTAGAAAAATGGCGATATAAATTATGATATCCATAATTTTACACCTCTTTCTATTTTATTTTCAATGTACATAAATATATATAACTCTAATAATATTTTAATTTTTAGAATATATTTTGTCTCCATTACTATTTTATATTTATTATTGTAAACTGTCAAGTCATTTTATATAATTGGTAAAAAAAGTTAGGCGAACACTAGGGACGGTCCTTTATACCCCAAAAATACCTGGTACTTTTGGGGTATAAAGGACCGTCCCTAGTGTTCGAATTTAGTTTAGTTTTTTAATTCCATCTTTTTATTAATATTGCATTTATCATTATCACAACTATTGAACTTGCAAACATTACTTTAAATGTTATTTCTACATTAAACATACTTATAATTAGTAATATTAGCAAAACTATAAATTCAAAAAAGCATAAACACATTTCATGAATTATTGAAAGTAATATTGTACTCTTTTTATCTTTTTCAACTTTGCTTTGTGATAGAGCTGAATATGCTGAATCATATACATTATCAACCAGCTTATATACTGATTGATTTACCATTAATAAATATAAATTTTTACTTAATATAAAAATTGAAGTAGCCATTCCTTTTATTATTGAAATTATATTAAATGTTTTAATTTTATTTTTATCTAATTTTCTTCCAGCAATAAATAAACTTAATAGTTCAATTATCGTCGATATTATATAAAGTGAAGTAAATGTTTTTAGGTCCATTAATGTAATGTATAAATACAAAGGCACTGCTATTAATCTCTCTATTATTATACATGATCGTAGTCCACCCACTAGTTTTAATCTTGTATTCTCATGTTTCTTTACTAAATATTTATAACTTTCCCTAATTGGTTCTTTCATTTCATACTTAAGCTTATTTTCGTCTATTTGAGCTAATCCAATATATGCTATAATATATGAAAAGAATACAGATAATGCTATTGCTAAGTTATTATTTCTAGTTAAAAATACTCCAACAAAAATGTATCCTATTATACTAGAAAAACATCTTAAAATATACATAAATGAGTTAAATCTTCCTCTAAAATTTTCTTCTACTAATTTACTTGGTATATAAGTATTTAATGGATTATTTATTGCTCCACTAATTCCATACACAATTGCTATAGCTAAATAATAATATATATTTGTGTCAACTGTTAAAACTAATATCATGCTTAATGTTTTTAATATGTAACTTAATAATTTTGTATTTGCTGCTCCAATTTTCTTTAAACAAGTTCCTGACAATGGACTAAAGATCCCCATTACTAAAAATTGTACCATATATATAAATATTATCATTGTTACATTTACACCTGATTTGTATAATATTACTGGTGTAAATACTGCATATATACTATTTGCAAATGTTCTAAAAAAGTTGTCTATATATTGCAATGTGTAATCTTTGTTCTTTAAATATTCTTTCATTTTTTTCTCCGTTTATTTTACCCCAAAAGTATCCGATACTTTTGGGGTAGTTCTTTTATCCAAATAGACTCATTTGATTGCTTTGGCTCATTCCCTCTAGGCAACCCATTTTTTTAAGTAGGTCTACTACTGAATTTCCTATTTTTGAACGGATTTTCATATCGTCTATTGACATAAATTTTCCGTCCTTTTTTGCTTCTTCTATTCCTTGTGCTGCAACTGTTCCAAGTCCTGGCACACTATTTAATGGTGGACGTATTCCGTCTTCTTCTATTCTAAATTTTGTACTATGAGATTTGTATAAATCTATTGGCAAGAATTTTATTCCTCTTTCATACATTTCTAGCACTAATTCCAAAATAGCATACATGTTCTTATCTTTTGTTGTCGCACTATTTCCTGCTAAATCTATTTCTTTCATTTTGTTTTTTACTCTATCTTTTCCATAACACATTATTTCACTATCAAATTCGTCTGCACGAATTGTAAAATATGCTGTATAATATGCTTTCGGCTGATGTACTTTAAACCATGCTATTCTAAATGCGTTTGTTACATATGCTGCTGCATGGGCTTTTGGGAACATGTATTTTATTTTTTCGCATGATTTTATATACCAATCTGGTACATCATGTTCTTTCATTAATTCTTTATATTCTGCCCATTTTGCTGGATCTTTTAATGCTTTTCCTTTACGTACTGTTTCCATTATTTTAAATGCATGGTTTGGTGGTACACCTTTCTTTATTAAGTAAATCATAATATCGTCACGGCAACAGATTGAGTCTTGTAGTGTTGTTGTTCCTTCATCTATCAATGTTTGTGCGTTTCCAAGCCACACGTCTGTACCATGTGATAGACCTGATATACGAATTAATTCGTCAAATGTTTTAGGCTTTGTATCTACAAGCATTCCTCTTACGAATTTTGTTCCAAACTCTGGTATTCCATAACTTCCTACTTTACTATTTATTTGCTCTGGCGTTACTCCTAATGCATCTGTAGAACTGAATATACTCATTGTTTCTTTATCATCTAATGGTACTTTTGTTGGGTCTATTCCTGTTAAATCATAAAGCATACGTATTACTGTTGGATCGTCATGTCCTAGTATATCTAGTTTTAACAAGTTTTGATCTATTGAGTGGTAGTCAAAGTGTGTTGTTATAATATCTGAATTAGGATCATCTGCCGGATGTTGTACTGGCGTAAATTCATATATTTCTCTACCTTTTGGTACAACTATAATTCCTCCTGGGTGTTGTCCTGTTGTTCTTTTTATTCCTGTACATCCTGCTGATACTCTTATTACTTCTGCATTTGATACTGGAATTCCTCTTTCTTCGTAATATTTTTTAACATATCCATATGCTGTCTTATCTGCTACTGTACCAACAGTACCTGCCTTAAATGTTGTTCCTTTTCCAAATATTACTTCTGTATATCTATGTGCTTTTGCTTGATATTCTCCTGAGAAGTTTAAGTCGATATCAGGCTCTTTATCTCCATTGAAGCCTAAGAAAGTTTCAAATGGTATATCTATTCCGTCTTTTACCATTTTTGTTCCACATTTTGGACAATCTTTATCTGGTAAGTCAAATCCACATTGATAGCCATAATCTGTAAAGTCTGAGTATTTACAATTTGGACATCTATAATGTGGTGGAAGTGAATTTACTTCTGTTATACCTGTCATGTTGGCCACAAATGATGAACCAACAGATCCTCTGGAACCTACTATATATCCATCTTCATTTGATTTCCATACTAGCTTTTGTGCAATTATATACATAACGGAGAATCCATTTTTTATAATTGAGTTAAGCTCTTTGTCTAGTCTTTCTTGTACTATATCTGGAAGTGGATCTCCATATAATTCATGTGCTTTACTAAATGCAATATCTTTTATTGTTTGCTCACAACCTTCAATGTGTGGTGGACATTTTTCTGGTGATATTGGACTTATTCTTTCGCACATATCTGATACTTTATTTGTGTTTGTAACAACAACTTCATAGGCTTTATCTGGTCCTAAATATTCAAATTCTTTAAGCATTTCTTCTGTTGTTCTTAAATAAAGTGGTGCTTGTTCATCTGCATCTTCATAGCCTTGGCCAGCCATTAATATTCTTCTATATATTTCATCTTGTGGGTCCATAAAGTGAACGTCACAAGTTGCAACTACAAGCTTTCCTAGTTTTTCTCCTAAATTTACAATTTTTCTATTTATGTCTTCTACTGCTTTTGCATCTGGAAGTGTACCATTTCTTACCATGTACATATTGTTTCCTGTAGGTTGAATTTCTAAGTAATCGTAATCTTTTGCAATTTCCTCTATTTCTTCTTCGTCTTTTCCTTCTACAATTGCTCTATACAATTCTCCTGCTTCACAGGCACTTCCTAGTATTAAACCTTCAGAATATTTTTTATAAATTGATTTTAATATACGTGGTTTTTTATAGAAATAGTGCAAATGTGATATTGATACTAATTTATATAAGTTCTTTAGACCTACATAGTCTTTTGCTAAAATAATTGCATGGTAACTTGGTAATTTTTTAAAGTCTACCTCAAATTTTCTATCTATATCATCTAATGTATATATTTCTTTTTCTTTAAGCATATCAAACATTACATTTAATACTTTTACAGTTGTATCTACATCGTCTAATGCTCTATGTGCTACTTCTACAACTATACCTAATTTGTCTGCTATCATTCCTAATTTGTATCTTTTGAATTCTGGGAATAATAGTTTTGCAAGTCTTAATGTATCTAAATATGTATTTTCTAATGTATAACCTAATTGTTTTGCATTATATTTTAAGAAACCTATATCAAAGTCTGCATTGTGTGCAACTAATATGCTATCTTCTCCAATAAATTCTAACATTTTAGGGAATATTTCATCTATTGTTGGCGCATCTTTTACCATATCATCTGTAATATTTGTTACTTCTACAACTTTTGGTGGTATTGGTTTTTCAGGGTTTACAAATGTTGAAAAACTATCTATTACTTCTCCGTTTTTAACTTTCATAATTCCTATTTCTGTGATTTTCTCTGTTCTAAATGAAAGACCTGTTGTTTCTAAGTCTAATACGCAAAATGTAGATTCTTCTATGTTTTGATTTTTAGAAAATGATACTACATTTGATTTATCTGGTACTAAATATGCTTCTACACCATATATAACTTTCATATCTGGATTGTCATAGCCTAACATTTTGTGTGCATCTGGAAAAGCTTGTACAACTCCGTGGTCAGTAATTGCAATTGATTTCATGCCCCACTTCATTGCTCTTTTTATAAGATCTGTAACAGGAGTTACAGCATCCATTTGACTCATTTGAGTATGCATATGAAGTTCAACTCTTTTTACTTCAGAGTTGTCCATTCTTGTTTCTCTTTTTATTCCATTACTTTGAACTATTGTATTTGCCATTACTGTTAGTTCGTTTGCAAAAGTATCCATTCCTGCTTTTCCCGCAAGTCTTATTCCTTTTGCTTCTTTTATTTTGCTCATTATTTTTTTGCTATTTTCTTTTGTTAAAAATGCCTTACATGTAATAGTGCTTGTTCCGTCATATACAGCAATACTTAAAAGTATTTTTCCACCTTTTAGTTCTCTGTCTTCCATAGATATAACTTCACCATCTATAGCTACATTTCCAGATTCTACACCTAAATCTTGTATTTTTACTAGTGGTTCTTTAATTTCTGGGTGCATTCCTAAAATTAATGGTGAATCTTCATCATCTGTAGGAAGTTTTGGAAAATCTTCTCCATTTACTTCTAATATTGTATTTGCCATAATTGTAACATCACCTGCAAATGAATCTAGTCCTGCTTTTCCTATTGTTCTTATTCCACTTGCATTCTTTATTTTATTTGCTACTTCGTTTCCTTCTTCAATATTTTTAGTAAATGACTTACAAGTAATTATTCCTGTTCCATCATATATGTCATATATAAGCATTCCTTTACCTGTTTTAGTTTCTCTTGCTGTGCATTCTACGACTCTTCCCTCTATTGTTATTCTTTTATTACTTGCTTCTATATCTTTTATTTTTACTTTGCATTCTTTTGCTTTTGAGGCAGTTCCTAGTATTATATTGTTTTCTTCTTCCATTTCTTCTAATTCTGAAAGATATGCTTCATCTGGAACGGGTACATCTCCTCCAAAGAATTCCTCTCCTGCTACTTCTGTATGTTCTACATTTTCTTTTGATGGCTTATTTTGCTCTTGGCTATTTTCTTCTACATGTTTTATTTCTTCTTGCATATGTTTTATAAGCTCTTCTTCTTGTTTTTTCGCATATTCTTGTTGCATTCTTATTTGTTCTTCTGATATATTTTCTATAAAGTTTACTTTTAATTTTTTACCATAAATATTAAATAACAAATTTGATAATGTTTCATCTATTTTTTTTGCAGTTAAAAATTCCCTTCCTTTCATTGAAAGCATTACATTTGCTTGGTTTTGATCAATTGTTATATTGCTATTATTCAAAATTGCTTTTGTCATAGGATGTCTTATAGCCATATATTCTATTATATCTAACCATTCTTCTGAAATATTTTCTTTTTGAGTATTTGTCTCGCAAACACCTTCTTCATTTTTTTCGTTATTTTCTTCATAAACAAGCTTAATACACGCTTCTTTTATACCAAAGCGTGTTTCTAAGTATTTTTCAAAATTATATACATCCTTTATTTTTATTTGAGTATTTACTTTAAGTTCTACCTCAAGTGTGTTTGTTTTTTTAAACAAATTTACACTTTTTACAGTAGAACTAAGTAAATCTTTATTATTTGAATAAAAGTCTTTAAATACTTCTTTTAATGTTTTTAATGCCCCATCCATTTTTATAAATTAAGCCCCCTAAGTTTTTAATATACGTCATCTTCTGTGTTAAAAAGACCTAATAATTGTGTTGTTCCTTTCTTTCTTTTAACTAGCATTGGGTCTATTTCATTTTTTATTTGTTTTTGTATGATTTCTTTCTTTACTACTTTTTCTGTTTTCCTTGGCTGTTCAACTTGCTTTTGAGTAGTTGCTGTCTTTGTATTTATATTGGCATGTTGTGGTTTTACTTCTATTTCTTTAGTTTTTGTAGGTTTTACTACATTTGTTTGTTGCACTTTCTTTAAAGCCTGTAATTTTTTTTCTAACAACTTGTCCATCTGTGCTTCAAGCATAGCTGTTGTAAATTGATTTTCAGAATTCATACTTTCTAGCATTTCTTTTAATTTTCTATTTTCTAGTACCAATTCTTGAATTGTTTCTTCTTGTTTTTTGCTTTTTTCTTGCATTTTTACTAAATTAACTTGCATTGTTTCTTTTAATTTTATATTTTGATTTTGCAATTGTTGCATTTTTTTATCTATTTGAATTTTTAAATTAGTTAATACTTTATTTGTTGCTTCAATATTTTTATTTGATTGTTGTTTAATTAATTCTATATCTTTGCTTGATTGCTGCTTAACTAACTCAATATCTTTGCTTGATTGTTGCTTAACTAACTCAATTTCTTTACTTGATTGTCGTTTAACTAGTTCTAGTTCTTTACTTGCCTCTTGCTTATAATTTTCTATATTTTTAATTGGCTCTTGTTTAATTAAATTTAATTCTTGTTCGTATTTTTTTATACTTTCACTTATTTCTTGTTTTAGCCCTTCTATATTTTTGCTTGATCCTTGCGCAAATAATTTTATATTTTTACTTGCCTCTTGCTTTATTGTATTAATTTCCTTATTTGTTTGTTGTTTGAATACTTCTATAGTTTGTTCATTTTCTTCTTTATGCTTTGCCATAGCTTCTTGAAATTCTTTTTCTACTTTTTGATTTACTACAGCAATATTATCTTCTAATAAATTTATTTGTTTAACTAATTCTTCATTTACTGAGTTATAATAATATTTTTGTTCTTCTAATCTATTCTTATATTCATTCTTATTTTGTTTTACATCTTCTTCTAACTTGTCTACTTTTGTGTCAACATGACTCGTAGTATCTTCTACCATCTGTTTTAAAGTATTTATATACTCTTCTTCTTCTTTTTTTATGCTTTCTTCAAATACTTTTTGCTTTTCTTCTTGTGATGTTTTAAATTCTTCTATTGTTTTTTTTGCTTTTTCTTCGAATGCATTTTGTTTTTCTCCTTGTGATGTTTTAAAGTCTTCTATTGTTTTATTTGCTGTTTCTTCGAATGCATTTTGCTTTTCTTCTTGTGATGTTTTAAATTCTTCTATTGTTTTATTTGCTTTTTCTTCGAATGCATTTTGTTTTTCTTCTTGTGATGTTTTAAATTCTTCTATTGTTTTATTTGCTTTTTCTTCGA
>USDF01000026.1 GCA_900553405.1 uncultured Clostridium sp.
TCCAACTAAATATGTTGTTTTCTTTGGAGCTATAATATTTATTGAAACTAAACTAGTTGTATCATCATTATTAATTATAATTTTTTTACTTCCATATATTGTATTATAATTTTGTGCTTGTATCATAAATTTAACAGTATATGTACCTGGTTTTTTATAGGTTAATTTATTTAAAACATATTCACCTTTTTCATTAGCATATTTTATTGTATACTCTTTAGGATCACTTACTTGAATATCTATTCCATGTTCTTTTCCATCATAATATATGTTTACATCTTTAGCTGTATATTTGATATTCTTTTTTTCTACTGGTTTATTATGTACTTCATAAGAAAATGTATTTGTAATACCTTCAAAATTTACTTTAGCAATGTATGTTCCAGCTTTTTCAGTGCTAAAGCCACTAATAGTATAATTTTTTACTTCTTTTTGTGAATCAACATAATTTGCAATTACCTTCATTCCTGTTTTATCTAATTTTTCTCCAACTAAATATGTTGTTTTCTTTGGAGCTATAATATTTATTGAAACTAAACTATTTGTTGTTTCTTTTTCTTTTACATATATTTTTTGTTCTTCTGTTTTAAAGAATGTAACATATATTTTATTTCCTACAGCAATTAAATTTGTAGAAGACATTTCAGAACCTGTGTCTACATCATTACCTTCTTTTATAAACTTATTTTTCTCTTCATTATATGCAAATACTGTCACTTTTTTACTATTTTGGTCAGATGCCACCATATATATATTTCCTTGAGAAACTACTAACTTAGGAAAAGCATATGTTTCTTGTGTATTAACAATATTCATTTTTGAGCCATCAAATGTTGCAACTCTAGTATATTCATTAGTATAATCTTTTCCTAAAGAAATATAAATTTTGTTATTATATGAAACAGTTGCATATTGATTTGCTTTTAATGAATTATTTACTAATGTAAATGTCATTCCATTATATTTATAAATATATATTGCTCCATCAATATACCTTTCAAAAACATATATTGTATTATTTATATATTCAATACTTGTTTGACCAAGATACCCTTCTTCTGCTGTATAATAAGTTCCTAATTCTTTAAATATATTAGAATTTAATTTGTATAATTTAGCTTTTCCTCCATCTATAGCTGAAATATATAATTCGTTATTTATAACTTTATATGAAGAATTTGTTCCACTAATATTTAAGCTTGCTACACTATTCCACTTATTATTTATAAATTTATACAATTTTATATTGGTAAAATCTGATGTAAGCAAATACATATTATTATTCATTGTAAATAATGACATATCTACTAAAAAGTTTGAATCATTTATAGATAAAGTATTAACATCCACCCATTTGTTATTTTCCAAATATTTTGTTAAGATTTTATTATCTCCTGAACTTACAACATATAGTTTATTATTATAAAAAGTCAAATTTGATAATTTTGAGTAAGATTTGCTCGTATTATCTGTATATTCTTTATCTTCCCATAAATCATAATCTTTTGCTTGTGGTATAGTTACATCAAATGTCATTTGATTTCCACTACTACTTGAAATATTGCTAATTAATATTCCAGAATTTGAGCCATCACTATATGTAAGAGCTCCTTTTGTAACATTTATATCTGTGTTTCCAAAAGATGTTCTACCTGTTTCTTTAGAAAAATATGAACCATTATTTATTCCATTCAAGTCATCTCCATACCCTGGTGCTCTAAATACATATACTCCAGTATTTCCAAAAAAGTTACTTAAACCTGTTGAACTATTATTTATTCTATATATTACCATACCACTTCCTGGTATATAGCTATCTAGAACATCTTGAGATTTAATATCTGGTTTTTTTCTAAATTCTACAACAAATAATTCATTTTCATTTAATGGTGATTTTAATATATATGCTTGGTTTCCATTTTCATTGCTTTGAAGGTCTAATGTTAAATGTGTTGTACTTTTAGTTATAGTATTTATATCTATCCAACCTCCAATTTTATGTCTTAAATATGCTAATGGATATTGTGGATATGATGAACAAACTGCCATAATATCCCATTTTGAGACAGGACAATATGTTCCTTCTTGATTAGGGTATAAATCTGGAAATCCAAGTGTATGTAAAAATTCATGCACTATAACTCCTGCTTTATCTGCTATTATAGAATCATACACTGCATAAGTATTTAAAATATTATAGTCTACTATTTTCCTACCAGACCATATTTCATCTCCTGCATAACTACTTCTGTGAGCCCATAGTGTAGGTAGTACTCCATCTATATTTCTACTTTTTGCTGTACCTTTTAACATAATTGTTACATTGTCTATAATTCCATCTCCATCATAGTCTACTATTTTATTTTTCACCTCTGGAGCATTTTTTAGTATTTCTTTCATTATTGAATAATCAATATTAGTATTTTTAGCTTCTTCTTCTGTAAAAGGTAATTTAATAGCATTTATTTTTGTTCCATCATCTTGTGGGAAAACATTCTTTACTGCTAGTTTTCCATAAGATATATTTTTTAATACATTTACTACTGATCTTTGTGCTGTTCCTTCATATACATCTATTATGTAATTTCTGTTTGTTTTAAAGTATTCCTCTGCAGTATTGTCATCGCTAAAATAAGCAAATAAAACTACATTTGCAACGTTTTTAGTTTGTGTTTTTGATACCTTTGCTTTGCATGTTATTGGTATTGTTAGTGCTACTACTAATGTTAATAAAAAAATTATTCTTTTTTTCATTTTTTGTCTCCTTTTTTTATTTTATAATTATTATAACATAAATATTAGTCTCTTGTATATAAATCCCTTGTATATACTTTTTCTTTTACATCATTTAATAGATCTTCTTGTCTATTTGCTAATATTATAGAAGATGTATTTTTGAATTTTGCTAATTTCTTTTATATTTCAAACTCATGCTTATCATTAACATTTATATCTTTACCAAGTTGTACTTCTATTATTTTTAGTTCATCATCAGCAATAATAGTATGTTTAGAACCTGCTTTCATCGTAATTACATTTCCTGGTTTAACTATTTGCTCTACTCCATCAACTATAGCTTTACCAGTTCCTGATATTATTGTCCAAACCTCATCTCTAAAATTATGACTATGATATTTCATACGATTTTTTGGATTTAATGTAACAAGAATTGTTAAACTGTTTTCTTGAACATCTATCACTCGATAACTTCCCCATGATTTTTCGGCAAACATTATTTGCTGATTAATATTTTCCACAAAAGGTTTTATATAACTTGATTGCACCTTATCAGATACTAATATTCCTTCGCTACTTGCTGCTACTACTACATTTTTTAATCCCATACACAAAATAGGTACATTTAATTCATTGATAATATGTGTATTTTCACATTTATCATTTTCAATACCTTTACCAAAGATTTTTTCATCTATAGCTTCCGTTAAAGTATTCCACGTTCCCAAGTCTTTCCATTTACCATCGAATTTCATAACCTGTATTTGTTTTTCTTTTTCAACAACTGCATAATCAAAACTTATTTTTTCTAAAGTTTCATATTTGTTAAATAAATCATAATAATCTTCAAATTCTATTAGTTCATGAGCAATATCTAAAACATATTTTAGTTTATATGCAAAAATTCCACCATTCCATAATGCTCCTTGTTTAATATATTCTTTAGCTGTTTCTAAATTAGGTTTTTCTTTAAACATTTTTACTTTGCTTGTTTCTTGCTCTGTTTCTGGAATAATGTAGCCATATTTTTCACTTGGATATGTTGGGGTTATTCCCATTAATGACAAATTATATTTTGGATCTTTTGCTAACTCATATAATTTTTGTAACGCTATAAAATAGTCCCTATCAACATATGGATCAACAGGACAAACAACTACTGCTTCATCTAAAGAAATATTTTTTACGTCATGCAAATATGCTGTAGCTAATGCTATTGCAGGAAATGTATCTCTACGACATGGTTCTATAGAAATTCCTATATCTTTTCCAATTTGATTGTTAATTGTTGAAACTTGAGTTTGTGATGTTGCGATAGTAATTATTGATTCATTATTAACTTTCTTTATATTTTTGTACATGCGTTCAAGCATTGATTCATATTCGCCATCTTCATTTTTGAATATTTTTATAAATTGTTTAGAACGTATATCGTTTGATAGAGGCCATAACCTTTTTCCTGAACCTCCTGATAATAAAATTACATTCATGTTGATTCCTCTTTCTATTATCTTTCTGCACGCATTGGATTATTTAAAAAATCTTCATAAGCAAGCTTAATTCCATCTTCTAATTCTGTTTTGTATGTCCAACCTAAATTAGTTGCTTTTGATACATCTAATAATTTTCTTGGTGTTCCGTTTGGTTTGCTTGTATCCCATAAGATTTCACCATTATACCCTATTACTTTTGCGACTAATTCAGTTAATTCTTTTATAGAAATTTCTTTACCTGTTCCTGCATTCACAGTTTCATTACCACTATAATTATTCATTAGGAATACACATAAGTTAGCTAAATCATCAACATATAAGAATTCTCTTAAAGGTGTTCCATCTCCCCAACAAGTTACACTTGGAAGATTGTTTTCTTTAGCTTCATGGAAACGACGAATAAGTGCTGGTAACACATGGCTATGTGTTGGATGATAATTATCGTTTGGTCCATAAAGATTTGTAGGCATTAGACTAATGTAATCTGTTCCATATTGTCTATTTAAATACTCACAATATTTTAGTCCAGAAATCTTTGCCAAAGCATATGCTTCATTTGTTTTTTCTAATTCACTTGTAAGTAGACAATTTTCTTTTATTGGTTGTGGTGCCATTTTAGGATAAATACAAGAAGAACCTAAAAATTCTAATTTTTTACAACCATTTTTCCAAGCTGAATGAATTACATTCATTTCCAATATCATATTGTCATACATAAAATCTGCCAAAGCCTCTTGATTTGCAATTATTCCTCCCACTTTTGCAGCTACTAAAAATACATATTCTGGTTTTTCTTCATCAAAAAATTTTTCAACATCTTCTTGTCGGCATAAGTCTAATTCTTTATGTGTGCGAGTAATAATATTATTATATCCTTGTTTTTTTAATTCTCTTACAATTGCAGAACCTACCATTCCATTATGTCCTGCTACATATATTTTTGAGTCTTTTTCCATTTTTATACTCTCCTATTATTTATTTTCGAAAAACTTTTCTTTTTTTGCAAGTTCTCTATCATGTGTAGCCATTATATGAATTAGTTCTTCATAACTTGTTGCTTGTGGATTCCAGCCTAATTCTGTTTTAGCTTTAGTTGGATCTCCTAATAAATTTACAACATCTGTTGGTCTAAAACATTTAGGATTTACACACACTAACATTTTACCGGTTTCTACATCATATCCTTTCTCGTCTAAACCTTGTCCTTCCCAACGAATTGTTATTCCATTTTCTTTAAATGTTCTTTCTGTAAAATCACGAACTGTATGTTGAGTTCCAGTTGCTATTACAAAATCATCTGGTGTATCATGTTTCAATATTAGCCACATACATTCAACATAGTCTTTAGCATATCCCCAATCTCTTAATGAATCTAAATTTCCTAACTCTAAATGATCTTGCAATCCTTCTGCTATTCTTCCTGCTGCTAATGTTATTTTACGAGTTACAAAATTTTCGCCACGACGTTCAGATTCATGATTAAATAGTATTCCATTACATGCAAACATGTTATATGCTTCTCTATATTCTTTTATAATCCAAAATCCATATTGTTTTGCTACTGCATATGGGCTATATGGATGGAATGGTGTTGTTTCACTTTGTGGACATGCTTCAACCTTTCCATATAATTCGGATGTTGATGCTTGGTAAATACGACATTTACTTTCTAATTTTAATATATATACTGCTTCTAATATTCTCAAAACTCCACATCTATTTCTCCTGTGTATTCTGCTGCATCAAAGCTTGTTCCTACATGACTTTGAGCAGCTAAATTATAGATTTCATCTGGTTCTACTTCTTTTACTATTTTTATGATACTTGAAGAATCTGCTAAATCTCCATCATGTAATGTAATTAAATTTTTTCTTAATAGATGATCTATTCTTCCAGTATTTAAAATAGATGCACGACAAACTATTCCGTGTACTTCATATCCTTTCTCTAGTAAAAATTCTGCTAAGTATGATCCATCCTGTCCTGTAATTCCTGTAATTAATGCTTTTTTCATAATTTTTTTCTCCTCTTAATCTAACTGTCAAATTATCCACAATTTTATATTATTCATTTTTCTTAATTTGTATTATTACTTTTTTATTTGGTTTGTCTTTTTATTTTTCTTATTGCTTAAACCAAGTATTTAGATGATTTCCATTATTTGTATGAATAATTTCTCCAGAGATACATTTAGCTGAATCAGAACATATAAATGCTACAATTTCTGCAACTTCTTCTGGTATGAAGAATCTTCCACTGAAATAATTATTTGTTCCTAAATCTCCTGTTTTATCAACTTTAAAAATATTTGAAGCAGTAACACCTGGTGCAATAGCATTAATTCTAATATTGTCCTTTATAAATCTTGCTGCCAATCCCTCTACTAAACAATTCATTGCATTTTTTGTCAAACCATATGGCAGATAATCACTTTGGCTACCTCTTTCTGATGAGATAAAAATCACATTCAATGCATTATTATTGCTCAATGCTTGTTTAATTACTTTCTGTGTAATAAAATATGCTCCTCTTAAATTTATTTCAAATTGATCATCAAATCCTTCTGGGGTGACATCAAAAAAGTCTTTTTCGTGTTTTGATATTCCTGCATTGTTAACTAAAATATCAATTTTACCATATTTATCTATTATTTTTTTTAGCATTTCGTCTTGAGTTTCTAAATTTCTTATGTCATTAACAAAATAGTCACAATTTATTTTTTTACTTGATTTTAATAATTTTTCTTCATTTCTTCCTGTAATAATAACATTTGCATTTAATTTTGAAAATTTATTAGCAATTTCGAAGCCTATTCCGTCACTTCCACCTGTAACTATTACAATTTTTCCTTTAAAATCATTATAATCATTTTTTTCATTAACACTAACATTTACAATTTTAGGTTTGTGCTCAAATAAAATATAATCAATAAATCTTTTAAAATATTTTTTTAATCCCATATATTTCACCTATTTATTTAAAATTCTTTTTAGTGTTTTTTTAGTTTTATCACTAAACATATTTTTAATTTTATTTTTAATTATTGTTTTAACTTCTTCTTTTTGAGTTCTTATACTTTTCAAAGAATCACTTTCATCTTCACTTTTCGTAAAAACTTCTATTACTAATGGTTTTTCATGAATATTTGGCTCACAATAATAGTCTGCTAAATCATTAAATTCTTCCTTTGTATTTACACTAAAATATTCAAATCCTAAACTCTCAGCATAATTCTTTACTAAACTATTTGATTTATTTCCAAAATGTCCATCAGCAGCAATGTAAGCTTCTGACATTTTTCCAAGTAATGATGCTGGATGTGTGTAATTATGAAATTCCGTACCGCACCCATTGTTTATTAACAAAATTCTTAAATTATTCTTTACATTTTTATTTCCCAAAGAGTTTAAATCATAGAAAAATGCTAAATCTCCTAAAACCATATAATAATTCTTTTCTTTATTGTTAAATGAAGCTCCTATAGTTGTAGACATAGGTCCATCAATTCCAAATCCTCCAGTATTTACTACAAAATGTACCTTGTTTTTCACCTCAAAATAGTTCCATGACCTCAAGCTATTTAAGATTGCCAAATGCATATAACTATCATTTGGAATTTTTTTAGAAATAATCTTTGCTGTATAGATATTTGATAGCTTAAAATCGATATTTTCTATCATTTTTTTCATTTCAACATATTCTATATTTATTCTTTTATAATTTGACAAATCTGTTAAATTTTCTTCTTTTTTATTATATTCTTTGAAAAAATTAAATTCTGTCATTTCAAACACTTTTGTTAATTTAGAAAAAGTATCTCTCACTTCTCCATCTTGATTAACTCTCCATACTTCTTCACAATTTATTCTACAATATGATCCTGAAATATCTCCTAAGTGTATTAACAATTGAAAATTATTATTATCACTACTATAATTATCTTGATCAAAAATTATATTACTCATAATTTTGTATTTACCATAATAATTACTTGTATGATCACATAATACTACTGCATTATACTTTTCACAAAACTCTTCAATCGCAGAGACTAACTTTTCTTCAATTCTTTTATGAGCTCCAATATAAATAGCTATTTTTTTAGGATTTAATTCAGGAAACTTATCTTCATAAGATATTCGATCTATAAATCTTGTATATGGTAATTCTGTAGTATTAAAATTTTTACTACTTTCAGATGTACTAACTATATTAATATGTACTGGTCCCCCACCTCTGTGTTTCAATTCTATAACCGCTTTATTTATTAATGTTGTAACACCTATTTCATCATCTTTACAATTAATTACTGGAATTTGAACACTTAAGTTTACAATGTCTTTTAATTGTTGTGTTCTATCTAATGATTGAGGATTGTTGTTTCCTATTTTACTAAAATGTTGTGCACTAGTAACTGCTAATATTGGAAGTTTTCTATAATATGCCTCTGTAAGTCCTGACATATAATTTCTTGAGGCAGTAGCCCCTGTACATGTTAAAACTACTGGTTCCCCACTTTCTTCTGCTAATCCACATGCCATATAACATGCTGATCTTTCATCAACACATGAATAAATTTCAAAAAAATCATCACTTTGTATACTTGCGACAAACCCCATATTAGTTGATCCAGGGCTTGCTATTACCTTTTTTATATTATTATGCTTTAAAACACTTATTAATATTTGAATATTTCGGTCATCAGAATATTTAGCCATTTATAAATCCTCCCTTTTTATCTTTTTCTTAAAAATTTTATATATTATTTTTATTGAATTTTTGTTGAAAAGAATAACAAAAATTGATGTCATTACTATATTAGCTATATTTGTATATATATTATTAATGTTATAAAGAATCAAAATAATGCATGTAATTGGAATACATAAAATTATTTTTTTATCTAAATTGATTTTAAAATATTTTTTATTAACATCATTAATTCTATTTACACTTATTAATATATAGGCAATTAGCGTTGATATAACCGCAGCATATAATCCAATAAATTTTATCAATACTAAGTGAACAACGATATTTACTATTGCTGAAACTATAGAAGTAAGTGCAATAGATTTTGTATTCTTTTTAGCTGCATATATAACTGCGATTAATCCTTGAGCAACATTAAATACCGCTGATATAAGAGTAATTGGTATTAATTTATAACCATCACTATATTCCTTATTAATCATAATAGGAAAAACAATTGGCATTGATACAATCAATAACATACTAAATGATATAAAAACTTTTAACACTGAGTTAAACATTTTACTAAAATATTCTGAAATATCATTATCATTTATACAAACAGTAATTGATTCTATCCAACTAGTATCAAATATATTATATATTGTAGTAACTATAGCTGAAAATTTCAATGATGCAGATAATATTCCATTTTGATCTACTCCTAAAATTGTAGATACTATAACTCTATCTGATGCACTGAATACCCACCACGCAAGTGTATTAGGAATTAATGGTATAGAATACTTCAATAGTGCTTTTAGTACTTTTTTACTACATTGTTTAATTGATAAATATTTAAATAATTTTAATGCAAAAAACACATAAATTGTAGCTATTATATATCCCAAAAGAGTTCCTAAAAGCATTCCCGTAACACCCATTTTAAGGACTACTAAAAATACAATATTAAACACTATTATAGAAAATGCACTTAAAAAACTACTAAATGAAAACACTGGTAGTTTATCTAATCCTCTAGCAAATTGTTGTAATAATGATAAAAATATGTAAGCTATAACATTAGTAGCTAAAAATATCTTATATTGACTATTGAAAAAATTACCTCCAATGTAAAAAATAATACCAAATATTAAACATTGGATAATTGTTAAATAAAATGTAGATGATATAATTATTTTCTTTTTCTTCTCATCTTCTCTACATTCTATTAATTCTCTAAAAGCCCCTTTTTCTAATTGAAAAGTTATAATTGGAAATAACAGCATTATTAGAGTATTTAACAAATCAACAATACCATAATCTGCTGGAGTTAATATATTTGTATATAATGGTAATAATAAAAATGTAACCATCGATGTACAAATTTTACCAATTGATATAATTATTGTGTTTTTTACTAGTTTTTTTTCACGATTTTTCATTTTACAAATTTTCCTTCAACCAATTAATAGAATCTTTTTTTAATTCTTCTAATCTTTTTTCTACTTTTTCATAATCTATTTTCTCATTAATATCTTTACTTTTCAAAGTTTCAATAGAATCTAAGCTTCGTTCTTCTATTCCTAATAAACTTAATAAAGTATATATTCTACTTTTATTATTTGAAGGTGACAAAACCCAAAAATTCTTCTTAAAAATAATTGAAAATACTGTTGCATGAAATGATGTAGTAATTACTATATTTGAATTATAGATTAAATTTAGAAATTCGTATGGATCACTGGTATTTGCATTTTTCAATATATTTTTATAACCTATATTATCTCTATATACATTTATGACTTTATTATTATTTGTATTTGAAACATAATTAACAAGTTCAGGGAATTTAACTGACTTGTTAGGGCTATATGAGAATATATAATTACTATATTGAATATTATTGTTTACAAACTGTAACCAATAATTACTATCAATGATCAAAGTTGGATCCAAGACATTCTCTACTTTCTTTCCACAAATTTTTTCAACAATTTCACATCCATCTTTTTCTCTAACTGAAATTGAATCAAAAGGACTTAAAAGTTTATAAAAATATTCTTTATCTTCCATTTTATTACTTCCCAAACTTGCTGCATATGAGATTTTTTTCGCATCCGTCTTAAAATTTAAAAAATAAATTGGATC
Organism: uncultured Clostridium sp.; assembly: GCA_900553405.1. Classification (GTDB taxonomy): domain Bacteria; phylum Bacillota; class Clostridia; order TANB77; family CAG-508; genus UMGS1663. The sequence goes on from USDF01000026.1 coordinate 11,073, forward strand.
AATTCCACCAGTTGCTTCTCCATTCCACACTTGATCACTTCCAGAGATTAAAACATCAAAACTCTTTGTTATTTCTTCTACTTCTTTTTTATTATGACATTCTTTTGTTAAGTTTAACTTTTCTTTTAAAAATTTACTATATTTTTTATTTCTTTTTATAGTTTGTGGTAAGAATATAAGGCCTTTAACTATGGACTTAAAAATATTACCACTATTAAATGAAAAAGCTTTATAAGAATTATCTATCGTTTGGTTTCTATAATCAATTACGTAAACTTCATTATTTTTATTTATATTCTTTAAAGTTTCTTGTAATGCAATACATTGCAATGTAGCTCCATAATTGTAAGCATTTTGAAAAGTTATAATTCCAATTTTTTTCTTCATAAAAACCTCATTTCTTAATTTTATACATAATATATACGACACCAAACAACTTAAATTTCAAGCATTTAACAATAATTTTTTCTAGAGTTGAATTATATTTATTTTCTATACTAAAATTTAAGTTTTTATATTCTGTTAATACTTCCATTATGTTTTTCTTAAAATTTTTGTATTTTAAATTTTTTTCATTATTTATAATAGTCTTCAAATATTGCATATACCAATAACTTTTATCTTGAGTATTGTCATATTTTGATATTTGACTATTTACAATCATTAATTGTTCAATTATATTTTTTACATATTTTCTTGACAAAGTTCCTTCTACAACTAAATTATTATATCCATTATACTTTATAAATTTTATATTTTTGCATTTGAGTATGTATTCAAGAACAAATAATGTATCTTCTCCATAATTCATTGCAATATTAAATTTTATATTGTTTTCTTTTATAATTGCACTCTTATATAATTTTAAATATGGTACCTTTAATAATTCTCTATATTCTGGTGAAAGGATTTTATTTAATATATTTTCTCTTCCATCTAATATTTCTTCTACTGATGATCTATCAATAATCATATCTGAATGTACATATTTATATCCACAAACAACTAGATCCGATTCGTTCTCTATTAATCTTTCAATAAAATCTGTATCAATATAATCATCTGCATCAACAAAAGTAAGATAATAACCACTGCTTTTATCTATACCATAATTCCTAGCTGAAGATACTCCTCCATTTTCTTTATAAAAATATTTAAATCTTTTATCTTTTTCTACAAATTCATTGCATATATCTAATCCTTTATCAGTTGATCCATCGTCAATTAGTAATATTTCTATATTTTTATAGCTTTGTTCCAATATAGAATTTAAACATTTTTTTAGATATGGTTCTTTATTATAAATAGGTATAATTATTGAAACTAATTTTTCCATGAAATACACCTCCTTATCTTATTTCCAACTATGTGTAAATTTATTTTTTACTTTTGCCTTATAAAACATAAATTTGTGAAATGTTATATGTTTCTTTTTTATTTTATTTAGTTCATTACTGAAAAAACAACTTTCTATATCATCAAATGAATTAGGAATTATTTTATATATTTCATTATTTTTATTGTTTACTTTCATATTTCTTTTTTGCAAATGAATATACAAATATTCTTCTTTAATATAATTATTATTGGTTTTCTTGAATCTATATAGCTTTCCTTTATCCCAAATAAAAAAATTAACTGACTTTTTTTCAGGAATGTAATCATTTAACTCTCTATTATAGTTTACCAAAACAAAATTTGATTCTTTAACATATATGTCTGCAATTCCTTCAAATTCATATATTTTGCAGTTCATTTTCTCTAAAATATTATTTACTGAACCATTAAATCCTTCATCATATATGTAATTTTCCTTATTACTAAATATTTTTTCAAAATTTGAATCATTTTTAAAGAATTCATTTATTTCCTTTTTATTTTTCATTAACGTTAAGTGCCCACAAATTCCTATTTTATCATATTCTTTAATATCATCTAATTTTATAAATTTATTGATATCTCCAAATATCAAATCACAATCACAATATCCCCAATATTCAAAATCTTTAATATATTCTGAAAAAACATATCCATATAATGGCTTAAAATCACACAATTTTTTAGGAAAATCTAATTTTATATCAAAATCAAATTTTGATTTTATTTTATTTGATAATTCCTCAAAAGTTGTATATATAACTTGTACATTTTTTGGATATTGATATTCTGTTTTATCATCTGTAAATATAAGCCAATTATAATCTTTATTATATTTAATGGAATTTAAATATAATTGAAAATAATTTGGAAATCTCCCAAAATATGGAAGAATAAATAATGTTTTTTTCATAAGACACTCCTTTACTTTAACTTTCTTGAATTTTCATCATTAAAACCAATAATTCTAATTGGGTTTCCTACAACAACAGCATTGTCTGGAACATCTTTTGTTACTACTGAACCTGCTCCTATTGTTACATTATTTCCTATTTTAATTTTACCAATTATTACAACATTAGCTCCAATTGAAACATTATCACCTATTTCTGGTACCCCGTTATCATTTGTACCAATAGTAGTGTTTTGATGCAAAACAAAATTTTTTCCTATTTTAGTTCCTCCATGTATGACTATTCCAGAATAATGTCCTATAAACCAACCTGGTCCAACTTCTAAATTATATGCTGTCTGAATCCCATATTTTATATTTAAGTGTCTGTATTGAATTCTCTTACATATAAAAATCGGAAATAATACTTTATGTCTAGATAAAAATTCACAATCTCTTTTACTTTTTATAAATTTTAATAATGGATTATGTATTACAAGTTTTATGTAATCAAAGTAATTTATGTCTTTTATTTCTTTTTCTATCCCATATATTTTTTTATAACACATTCTAATATCTTCTTTAAAAATTTTTAGCACATTATCACCTCTAAACTTTATTAGTCTTTTTATATAAATAAAAGATAATATTATATATAAATATAGATTTAGAAAAAATGTAAGTTTGTATTTTTCTGTCTTTGCTTATATATTTATTGTTTTTAACATATTTCATATTTTCTTTTACTCTTTTTTTAAATAATTTTTTATTTTCTTTTGTACATTTAACTTTTTTCTTTAAATGTAAATTGTATACTGTTAAGTTTGCCAATACATATGATGTATGAACAACTCCTTTTAAGTTAGGATATTTTTCTTCAATTTCAATCATTTGATTATATGATGCTTCTATATAATCATAATTTATTTTTTTACTTTTGCTTATACTGCCATCTCTTTGCATGTAATAATATACTGGATATGAACTATAAACTATTTTGTTTGAATTATCAAAAAGTTTATACATTATAAAATAATCTTCACTTAATTTTCCAACAGGAAATCTTATATTCTCAAATAATTTCATTTTATATAATTTTCCCCACGCAGACATATCAAAGTTGTTAAAACTATTAAGTTCTATTAAAGCTTCTTCTTTATTAAGTTCTAATATTTTATTATCATCAATAAATCTTAATTTCTCATCACCATTATCAAATTTATATATTCTATTTAGTATAGTAATATCTGAATTATATTTTTCAGATAATTTCAACATACATTCACACATATCTTTTTTAACATAATCATCACTATCAACAAAGCATATATATTCTCCTTTTGCTATGTCTATACCATAATTTCTGGCATCAGATAATCCACCATTTTCTTTATGTATAATTTTTATTCTTCTATCTTTTTTTGCAAAATTTTCGATAATATTTCCACAATTATCTTTAGAACCATCGTCAACTAAAATAATTTCTATATTTTTATACGTTTGATTAATTAATGATTCTATACATTTATCAATATATTTTTCAACATTATATATAGGAACTACAATACTTATTAAGTCTTTCATATATTTTAATATTCCTTTCTTATTTCGTTTTGTTTTGAATACACTACCACTTTGTCTTGAATGTCCTTTGTAACAATTGTTCCTGCTCCTATAACGACATTTGATCCTATTTTTACACCTTTTAAAATAACCACATTACTTCCTATCCAACAATTATCTCCAATATAAATTGGTGAAGTTTTATATCCTTGTTCTTTTATAGGTATTGATAAATTTGAAAAACAATGATCATGATCATATATACATATATTTTCACCAAAAATACAGTTATTTCCTATTTCTATTTTTTCCATACAATTAATAGAAGTATTTCTATTAAAAAAGCAATTATTTCCTAGTTTAACTAATCCTTTTTTTTCTATAATCAGATTTGTATTGCTATAAAAAATATTTTTTCTTCCAAATTTAATTCTTTTTCCATATATAATTTTCCATAAAAATATTTTAAAATATGATTTTAATCTTTTAAAAATTTTATTTAAGTTTATCACTATTTACAACCTACCTCTTTATCATCTTTTTTCGATTTATACATATAGCCGTCCGTTTCATATTTTTTTTCACTTATAAAAGTAATAGTTAAGTAACACATAAAAGTAGATATTAAACTTGGTAATATTGATGCTGTAAGCATATTAGCTAATCCATACATCAAAACTAGTAAACAATATTTATTTTTTTTAACTAAACTTCCAAAAAACAAATTGAATAATAATAATGCTGTTATTCCAAGTTCTTTATATATCTGAATTAAATCCATTTCTAAGTATCTTCCTATTACAAGCATACTTGTTCCATATCCATATGAAAAATAATCCTTTTTAGCCCACAAACCAAGTATATAATCTCTACCAGTCGTAAGATTATATACATCAACATTCTTAAACAAATCTCCTTGCATAAATTTTGTATAATAAATAGTTATTATAGTAAATAAAATTCCTACTATAATTCCAAAATTTATTTTTGTCTCTTTTGATTTATTTAAGAAAATGTTAATTACTAATATAAATAATACAAATGCTAGTGCCAATCTTTTAAATGCTAATATCGTAAAGATTAATGAAATATAATAATATATCCCTATATTTTTTATTTTTTTATCTTCCTTATACAAATGTTTTGCAAAATTAAAGAAAATAAACAATTGTAAAAACGGCTCTGAATATAAACTACTTTCAGTAAAACTACGTGAACTAGATATAGATATATTTAACCAATTGTTTATATTAAAAAAATCTGTAATATAATGTCCTTTTTCCATAAAATATCCAATTATTAATATAAATGTAGTTATTTTTAATAAATTGATTATGTGTTCAGTTTCAAATAAGTTTAAAATAAAAAATGCATAAATAGCTGGTAGAACAACTAATGCTATTTGTACATAAGTTCTCATATTTAATTGCATATTTGCTTCTTTTGCTTTATATATAGACAATATTAAGAATATAATACCTATTCCTAATGAATATAATAATTTTTTTCCTGATAACTTTTTAAGATACTTAATTTTCCTTGTTTTTATCATCATCAAAAATCCCATAATACAAGCAACAAGCAATATATAATACCTAATTTTTGATCCTTCTTCTCCCATCGAATAAAAGGTTAATGATAACACATATATAGTAAAGAATAGAATGTAAAATATAGCATTAAATAAATTATTTTTAGTAATTTTAAATTCTCTCATTATTTATTCCTTTCCCATAAATGTTTAATGTCTCATCTACAATATAATCCCAATTATAATTATTCAAAACATATTTCTGAGCATTTGTTTTAAATTCTTGTACTTTTAATTTGTTATTTAATAGTTCTTGTAATATTTTTGATAAATCTTTAACATTTGATTTTTTAAAAGTAACACCTTTATCTTGTAAGACTTCTGAACATTCATCTATATCAGATGTCAAACAACAATTTCCATAACTCATCGCTTCCAATAGACTCAAAGGCATTCCTTCAACATCACTTGGTAAACAATAAATATATGCGTTGCTATATAATTCTTGTAATTCTTCTCCTTGAACAAATCCTGTAAAAATTATATTACTATTATTCTTTGCTTTTTCTTTTAATTCTAAATAATATGTATTGGTATCACTTGCTCCACCTGCAATAACTAATTTTTTTGTTGTATTCAATTCATTAAACGCATCTATTAAATAATGTATTCCTTTTTCTGGAACAATTCTTCCCAAAAATAATATGTAATCATCTTTTTTCAATCCATATTTTTCTGTAATTATTTTATTTTCTAATATTTCAGGTTCATTAACGCCATTAGATATAAATGTAGTATTTCTACCATATGTATCTTTAAAATATTTTTGAACATTTTTACTAAGTACTATAATTTCATCAGCATATTTAACTGCTATTTTTTCTCCAAATTTAATATACTTTGTTGCAAATCCTCCCCATTTTGCTCTTTGCCAATCTAAACCATGGATTGTAACTATTACTTTTTTTCTACTTAACCATTTAATAATTGGTATCATTACACATGGTCCTTCAGCATGGTAATGTACTACATCTGCATTAGAAAATAATATTTTCAAAGTTCCAAAAAAAGATGATGTCATTGCAGCTAATCCTTTTTTATCAATAGTCAATACTTTTTTTAATTTTACCCCTTTATATTTTTTAATATTATCTACCTTTTGTTTTTTATCTAATACATGTTTTCCTCCACGATTATAGCAAGTAACTTCATGTCCTAATTTGACCATTCGCGTGGATAATTCTTCAACAACAATTTCAACACCACCTTCTCTAGACGGTATTCTTTTATGCCCTATCATTGATATTTTCATTTTATTAATCCCCTTGTCTAAAATATTAAATTGCTCCTTTATTAACAAATATTTTAAGTATTGTTTTTATAATTAATTTAAAATCAAGCCACAATGTTCTATCTTTTATATATGCGATGTCCATATTTATTCTCTCATTGAAATCAACATCACTTCTACCATTTACTTGCCAATATCCTGTAAGCCCTGGTTTTACCATTATTATTTCGTCATATTTTTCTCCCATATCCTCTTTTTCTCTATATAAATATGGACGTGGTCCTACTAAACTCATATCACCTTTTAGTACATTTATAAATTGTGGAAATTCATCTAAGCTTGTTTTTCTTAAAAATTTGCCTAGTTTTGTAATACGTGGATCTTCTTTAAGTTTTTTATACTTTTTATATTCTTCCTTAGCTTCAGGATTATTATTTAAGTACTCCCATAATTTTTCATCTGCATGCATAACCATTGAACGGAATTTGTATAATCTAAATTCTTTTCCGTCTTTTCCTATTCTTAATTGTTCAAAAAACAATGGTCCTTTATTTTCTTTAGAAAATAATGTAACTATGTATAAAACTATAGTTATTGGAATTAGTAATATAATTCCAACTAATCCACCTATAATATCTACTATTCTTTTTATTAATTTATATAAAATTTTAGTTTTATTCTTACTTTTATTTATTTCTGGAGTTTCTAATTCTACTTCATTTGTTAAAACAGCATTATTGCTATTAACATTAACACCCATTTTTCATTTCCCCCTAGTATTTTTATTGTATAATATATTAAATATAAAGTCAATTATTTATTGTCTTTTTTTGAGTTTTTTTGTTGTCTTTTTGAATATTAGTAGTAACTTTTTAACATAAAAATAAAATAGATATAAATTTACTTTTTATGGTAAAACTATATCCATTTTATTATTTTACTATTTTATTATTTTTTATTATCAATTAGTTCGTATATCCTGTTTTATTCACTATTTGTGTACTTATTGATTTTACTTTATCAGATGCTTCGTAATTTTCTTCTCCAAATAATTCTTGGTGTAATTGTACTACATTGCTTTCTAGTGTAATTGGAATACCATACCATAATGTCATAGTTTTTCCTCTTGTTTTATATGGCCATCCTATACTATCTGTTATTTTGTATTTTGCAATACTTGGTATTTCAGATATTATACTTCCTGTATCTATATTAGTATATATTTTAGGTAATACACTATCTAACATAGAATTTATTTCACCTATACTTTTTGTTTGTAGCTTTTTAAGCATAGCTTCTATAACATCTCTCATACGTTCTGTTCTTTTGTAGTCTCCTCCTTCTGTATATCTTATTCTTCCATAAGATACTGCTTGAACACCATTTAAATTATAGGTTCCAGCTGAAGTAATATTATCGGCTTTTTTTCCCGTTACTCTTGACGTTTCATCTATATAGCTATTTATATATTTCACTTCTGCATCAGTGATTGTCATTTTTATTCCGCCTAATTGATCAACTGCTTCTGCAACAGAATCAAAATTTACTGTAACAAATTCTTTTATATTTAAGTCTAGGTTAGTATTTAAAGTTCCAAGAGCTAAAGGAGCTTCACCATAAGAATATGCATGATTAATTTTGTCTAATCCATGTCCTTGAATTTGTACATATGTATCTCTATATACAGATGCAAGTTTTACTTCTTTTGTTTGGTTATTTATACTTGCTATAATTATGCAATCGCTTCTATTTCCTCTTCCTAAGTTCGAACTTCTACTATCTACACCAAAAATTGCTATATTTCTATAACCTGTTAGATTTTCTTCTACTTTTTCGTCTATATTTAAATCTTCATCTTTTATTTCTACTTGTTGCATTTTTCCTAATTTATCATTTACATACCAATAACCTCCAGCAAATACAGCTGCTATTATTACTATAATAAATAATAATATAATTAATATTATTTTTAAAGCTTTTCCTTTTTTCTTGTTTTGTTTGTTTTTTTCAACTCTAGACATTTATTTTTTCCTCCTATATTACAATAGATAAATACTTTTTTCTAACTTCTTAATGTTAAACTATACTCTTCTTTAATTAGATTGTCAAGTTGTTATATTTTTGTCTTTCTTAAATTTTCTACATATTTTTGTTGCTATTTTTACTACTAAAATTCCTAGTATTGCACCTAAAGTATCTATACACACATCTCTTGCTTCGCAACTTCTACCTGGCACAAAATATTGGTGAAATTCATCTGTTATAGCATAAAATACACAAAATACAAGAGCTACTAAATACCTTAAGTCGATTTTATAAAATTCTTTTTCTTTAAATGTAATCATAAAATTCATGCTTAGTAAACCAAGTAATGTATATATTGAAAAATGTGCTGTTTTTCTAACTATTGTTTTTAAAGTTCCTTCCATAAAATTTGTTCTATCTGGTTCTGACATATTTTTTATGTTAGGAATTATTTGCGAAATAAATTTCACTATCCTTCCACTTTGTTTACTTGAATCGTCTGCTATCTTGTTTGAAAAATTAAATATTACTAAGCAATTTATAATAATTAAAATAACAAAAACTATTCTTTTTATTTTTGTTTTCTTATTTTCTACCTGCATTACGATTTGCTCCCTAATTTTTCTTTCATAATTATATATTAGTGTTGTTTTTTTTGCAACCTATTTTTCTACATTTTTCTTGTAAATTTTATTTACTTATATGTATAATTTTGTTATGTTTTGTTTTTATTGTGTATAATAAAATATATTTGATTTTGTTTATTATTTTGTATATTTTTGTCGAAATTTTTTTGTTGACATTTTAACTTATATGTATTATTATTTTATATAATAGTTAGGTAAATTAATTTACCTACAAAAAGTTTTATGGGTTATCTTATAAAAACCCAAATATATTGTACAAGGAGGAATGTATTATGGATAAGAAAGATTTAGAGCAATTAGCTAATTTAATTGATACCAAATCTTCAGAATTCGAAGTTAGGATTGCTGAGAAGATTGATAGAAAATTTGCAGATATTGAAACCAGATTCGATAAAAAATTCATTGATATGGAAGCTGAATTTGATAAAAAATTTGCTGAACTTGAAATTAAACTAGATGAGAAGCTTGATAAACGCTTTGTTGAATTTGAAGTTAAACTAGATGAAAAAATTGACAAACGCTTCGCTGAATTTAGTCTTGAAATTGCTGAGATTTTTCATGATTTTGCTTTTACTATTGACAGAAAATTTGTAAAATTTGAAGATAAGTTTGATAAAAGATTTGAAGAGCAAAATAAAAAATTAGATTTGCATGATAAAAAATTAAGTCTAATGGATAAAAAATTTGATTTTCTTACAAATTCTTATCAAGAAAATTTAGAACAGCATAAACAATATGATTCTAATTTATCTAGAATTAATTCAAAATTATTTGATCATGATATGAGAATAGATTCTTTAGAAGCCCGTTCTATAACAGCTACTATTTAATTATCTTTATTCTCAATTTCACAATTTTTATAAAAATTAATTTACCTAACTATAAAATATTTTAATGGAGGTGTTTGCAATATGAAAAATACAGACAAAAATGAAATTCTTGACGCTATTAACGATTTAAAAAATAACTTTAATGGTTTAAACAATAAGTTTGACAATTTAGAAAACAGATTTGACAATTTTGAAAATAACTTTGATGGTTTAAAAAATAACTTTAACGGTTTAAACAATAGGTTTAATAATTTAGAAAATAAGTTTGGTAATTTTGAGGAGGATTTAGCTTCAGTAAAACAATCTTGTTTAAGAATGGAAGTTGAACATGGAGAAATTTTAACAATTCTAAAAGATGCAGCTGCAGCAAATCTTGACAAGCATAAAGTGTATGATGATTTTTTAGAAAAAACTGAGAAAAAATTATTTAATCATGATATTAGACTTGGTATTATCGAAGATTCAAACTTTTACAAAAGAGAATATAAAAATAAAGGATTTAAAGAAGCTCCTTTATTATAAATTACTAAAGAAAAATTTTTATCATTTATTTAATTCTTAAATTTATTTCTATAAATTTAAATAAAAAAAATAAGCCAATATAAATCAGCCTATTTTCGTATTTTTATTTTTAATTACATATTATTAGGTATCGCCTTCTACATTCTATCTGGCATTTGTATTCCAAGTAAATTAGCACCTGTTTTTAAAATATTACCAACAACATATGTTAAATATAATCGTGCATCTTGCTTTTCTTTATCTTCTCCTATTATTTTGTTTGCATTATAGAATGAGCTAAAACTTTGACTTAGGTCTATTAAATATCTAGACAGAATTGAAGGTTCGTTTTTATCTATAACTTGCTCTAAAGTATTTGAAAAGTTGGATATTGTTTTTATTACGTTTGTAGATGCTTCATCTGTTAATTCATTTATATTTACATCTTCAAATTTTGGAACATAGCCAGCTTTTTCAAGTACACTCTTTGTCCTTACATATATGTATTGTACATATGGACCTGTTTCTCCTTGGAAGTTAAGCATTGTGTCCCAATCAAATATTTCATCTTTAATTCTACTATTAGATAAATCGTTAAATATAACTGCTCCTATGCCTACTTTTCTTGCTACATCTTCTTTATTTTCAAGTTCAGGATTTTTTTCTTCAATTACTTTTTCTGCTCTTGAAATTGCTTCTTTTAATAGATCTTCTAATTTTATTATAACGCCTTCCCTTGTAGACATCTTTCCTTCTTTTAGTCTTACCATTCCAAATGGAACATGTTCTAATCCATTAGTATATTTTTCGTCTATTCCTAGAAGTTTTGCAACTTCAAATACTTGTTTAAAGTGTAACACTTGTTCATATGATGTAACATATAATGCTTTGTCGAAATCATAATTTCTTGCTCTATAAAGTATTGCTGCTAAGTCTCTTGTTGCATATGTTGTAGAACCATTTGTTTTTTCTATAATGCATGGGGCCATATTTTCAAGTTCTATAACTCTTGCTCCTTCAGATTCTACTAATCTTCCAGTTTTTTCTAATATTTCTACTACTTCTTTCATTTTATCTGAATAGAAAGCTTCTCCATTCCATGAGTCAAATGTACTTCCTAA
>USDF01000027.1 GCA_900553405.1 uncultured Clostridium sp.
CCTTTTAAATTTAATGCTGTTGTATTTAAACCATCTGCACCCCAACTTGCTACTCCTGTTCTTGATGTTGTTAATTCTTTATAACCATACTCTCCATTCGCAATTAAAGTTTCATCTGCATAATTTTCTGCATTTTGTTGTAATATTGGTGTTCCTTTTGTAAGTACTGTTGTTCCATCTGATGCCTTATCATTTGTTCCATCTGCAAATGTATATCTTCCAAGTGTAATATCTATTTTTGTTCCATCACTTTTCTTTATTTCTTTTCCTACTGGTACCCATACATATTGATTTCCTCTATTATTTCCTATTCCAGTAATAATATCATCATCTTCTATTACTATTCCTTCTGTTACATTTATTCCACTATCTTCCGCTATTTTGAAACCTTTAGGCACAATTATACTATTTCCATTACTATCTCTTAATGTTGTCTCCTCTTTAAAATAGTCTCCACCTTTCATCTGTTCGACATTTTTCATTTTACTAGCTATTTCATCATATACATTATCTATATTATTTACATCTTGTCCATAAATCTGTTTTATTCTCATATCACTTTTAATTTGAGCCTTTTGCCTTGCTGTTACCGTAAAATATACCCCCATTAAAATAACAACAAACATTAAAACCGTAAATAATACTAATGCTGATACCGCACCATTTTCATTTTTTATTATATTTTTAATTTTTTTCATATAATAATTCCTCTCTTTTGTAATTTATTTAATTTTACCCTACTATTTATCTATTTTCAATCCTTTTTAATATTTAATTTTATTTTTCTAGGCATAAATTTACTTTAATTATTATAGTCACCCTTAAACTTTTTTAATCCACTCAATTCTTTCCTTTCTCAAAAGTTCTCCAACTTGCTCTCTATTCTTTATCTTATATTTTTCTTCTATATATTTTCCATTAATTTTTGAAATACACTCTTTGCCTATTTCATCAAAATTTACATCTGTTGGCATATCTTCATTTCTCCATCTATCGCAAATAACTACTATTTTTAAGCCGTTCAGTCCTAACAAAGACTTATTTACTCTTGTAATAAAATCTACTTGTTTTTTCGGTGTCATTCTATTAAAAATTCCTCCAAGCATGTGCTCCTTTGCTGATACTTTTCCACATTTTATCCAAGAATTGGGAATTTTTAATCTATTTCCTAAATTTTCTACTAATTTAACTCCATACTTATCATGTCCATAATGGTGTGGTAACATTTCCTTTGGAGTTATGCCTTTTCCTAAGTCATGAACTAATGCAGAAAAACGAACTTCTTCATTATTTGTTAAAATAGCTGATTTATCTACTACTATCATTGTATGATTATAACTATCTCCTTCTGGATGATATGCTACTGGCTGAGTTTTATCTATTAAATCATATATTTCTTTAAAATGAACGTCTAATATATTTGCCTTTTTTAGTACTTCAAAGAATACAGATGGCTTATCACTTTTTAATGCTTTTCTGAATTCTGTAAAAACTCTTTCTGGCGATAATGTTTTTAATTCTTCTTTTATCTCTCTCATCATTTTTATCGTTTTTTCTTCAACTGCAAAATTAAGCTGACTTGCAAACCTTGCTACTCTATAAACTCTCAAAGGATCTTCTATGAAGCTATCTGTTGTTGCCCTAATTATTTTATTTTGTATGTCTTCTATTCCTCCATATGGATCTATTATTTTTCCTGTTAATACATTCTTTGCAATGCTATTTATTGTAATATCTCTTCTTGCTAAATCTTCTTCAATTGTAATGTCTTTTCCATTTTGAACTTCAAATTCTTTATGACCTTTTCCTATTTTTTTATCTTTTCTCGCTAATACAAACTCTTTATTTTCTATATCATAAACGCCAAAAGATTTGCCTCTTTTATAAGCATTTGGAAAAAGCTTTTCAAATGTTTCTTTTTCTATTCCAGTAACACAGTAGTCTTCATCATGAACTTTTCTATTCATTATTTCATCTCTAACTGCTCCACCTACTAAATATAATGTTCCACCATTTTTTTTAATTATATTTGCAATTTCTATTATACTCATAATATCCTCTTTTTATTTTATATCAAATTCATTATTTATAATATACTTTTTTATCATTCTTAGTCAACTCTTTTATTGTCCAATCACATTTTTGTAATGACTTTTTGTATATATCACACATTTTCCAAATGACTTTTTGTATATATTACACATTTTCCAAATGACTTTTTATGTTTTATGCACATTTTACTAACGACTTTTGAGTCTATCTTACACATTTTACTAATGACTTTTGACTTTTGCCAAAAAATCTGTCACATTTTGAAGTTATCTTTTTATGTATTCTGTCCTATTTTCCTTGACTTTATTACCTTTTAGTCATATACTAAACATATGATTTTTATATAAAATGAAAGGAAGGAATAGCATGGATAACATGATAGAAATAAGATGGCATGGTAGAGGTGGACAAGGTGCTAAAACAGCTTCTCTTCTTCTTGCAGATGCCGCATTTAATACTGGAAAATATATTCAAGGTTTTCCTGAATATGGTCCAGAAAGAATGGGAGCCCCAATTACAGCTTACAATCGTATTAGCACAGCCCCTATTCGTATTCATAGTAATATTTATGAACCTGACTATGTAGTTGTTGTAGATGATAGTTTACTAGAATCTGTACCTGTTACTGCTGGTTTAAAAGAAACTGGTGCAATTATTATAAACACAACAAAAGATGCCAATGCTTTAAAACCTTTATTAAATGGTTATAAAGGAAAAGTTTATACTATAGATGCTAGAAAAGTTTCTATAGAGGCTCTTGGAAAATATTTTCCAAATACTCCTATGCTTGCAGCTATTGTCAAAGTTTCAAACATAATGAGTGAAGAAGAATTTTTAAATGATATGGAAGGCTCTTTTAAACATAAATTTGCTAAAAAGCCTGAAGTTATTGAAGGAAATATGAAAGCATTAACTTTAGCATTAAAAGAGGTTAAGTTAGTTTCTTAAAAGATAAATTTAAAGTTTAATTATAAAACTAATGAAAAATCTGTATAAAATAAAAAGTTAGGAAGGAGATTTTTATGTCAGTAAAAATAAATAAAGAAACACCTTGGCAAGATTTAACACAAGGTGGAACAATATATGACGCTGGAAATTCTTTAGAATTCAAAACTGGTGACTGGAGAAGTATTAGACCTGTATTTTTAGAAGAAAAATGCAAACAATGTGGTTTATGTTTTGCAGTTTGCCCAGATGATGCAATTCCAGTAGGAAAAGACCAAAAAAGAAAAGATTTTAATTTTGATTACTGTAAAGGATGTGGCGTATGTGCCAAAGTTTGCCCTTTTAATGCAATCGAAATGAAAGAAGAATAATTCCTAAAAAAAATAATTACCATTTGGCGTCGTTACATTGCCAATACCAATTCTTTTTTAAAGGAACAAAAGGAAGGATGAAAAAAATGAGTATAAGAGAACGTTTAAGTGGAAATGAAGCATCTGCTATAGCAATGAAACAAATAAATCCAGACGTAGTTGCAGCATTTCCTATAACTCCATCTACTGAAATTCCACAATACTTTTCTACTTTTGTAAGTAATGGAAAAGTAGATACAGAATTTATTGCAGTAGAAAGTGAACATAGTGCAATGAGTGCTTGTATTGGTGCAGAAGCTGCAGGTGCAAGAGCTATGACAGCAACTTCTTCTAATGGTTTAGCATATATGTGGGAAATGATATATATAGCATCTGCTAGTCGTCTACCAATAGTTATGCCATTAGTAAATAGAGCACTTTCAGGACCTTTAAATATACACAATGACCATTCAGATGCAATGGGAATTCGTGATAGTGGTTGGATAATGTTATTTTCAGAAAACAACCAAGAAGCATATGATAATTTAATTATGGCTCACAGAATTGCAGAGCACAAAGATGTTATGCTTCCTCTTGCAGTTTGTCAAGATGGATTCATTACATCACACTCAATAGAAAATATTGAATTAATAGAAGATGATAAAGTAAAAGAGTTTGTTGGAACATATAAACCTGAACATTACTTATTAAATTCAAAAGAGCCAATTGCTGTTGGTCCAATGGATTTACAAGCATATTTATTTGAACACAAATATCAACAATCTCAAGCAATGAAAAATGCTAAAAAAGTAATTTTAGAAGTTGCTAAAGATTTTGAAAAAATGACAGGTAGAAAATACGAATTATTTGAAAGTTATAAATTAGAAGATGCTGAAATTGCTATAGTTTGTATGAACTCAACAGCAGGAACAACTAAAGTAGTTGTAGATGAACTAAGAGAAAAAGGAATAAAAGCAGGTCTTTTAAAATTAAGAGTATTTAGACCTTTCCCTGCTGAAGAAATTGCAAAAGCATTAGAAAATGTAAAAGCTGTAGCAGTTCTTGATAAAGCAGATTCTTTAAATGCTTGTGGTGGTGCATTATTTACAGATGTTACTTCTGGTATGTATGTAAATAAATGCAACGTTCCTACTGTAAGCTACATTTATGGTATTGGTGGTAGAGACACTACTACTAAAGATATTTTAAGTGTATACGAAGATTTACAGGAAATTGTAAAAAATGAAAAAATAGATAATCCTTATCGTTATCTTGGAGTAAGAGGGGTGAATAAATAATGGCTTATAATGTTAAAGAAGTAGTTGCAAACAAACCCAGCATATTTAATGCAGGTCATAGAATGTGTGCAGGTTGTGGTGCACCAGTAGTTGGTAGAATGGTAATGAGAGCCTTAAAAGAAGGAGATCATGCAGTAGTTTCTAATGCAACTGGCTGTATGGAAGTTTCAACATGTATTTACCCTTATTCTTCTTGGGACTGTTCTTATATCCACACAGCTTTTGAATGCGCATCTGCTACTTGTTCAGGGGTAGAAGCAGCATACAAAGCAATGAAAAGAACAGGAAAATTAGATGAAGATGAAACTTTTAAATTCATTACATTTGGCGGAGATGGTGGAACTTATGATATAGGTCTTCAAAGTTTATCTGGTGCAATGGAAAGAGGACATGACATGACTTACGTATGCTACGATAATGGTGCATACATGAATACTGGTATTCAACGTTCTTCTGCAACACCACACTTTGCAGATACAACAACATCACCAGCAGGAGAAAAAATTCCTGGAAAAATGCAAATTCGTAAAGATTTAACAGAAGTTATGGAAGCACATCATCTTCCATATGTTGCACAAACTGCTGCAGTTATGAATTTTAAAGATTTATATGAAAAAGCTGAAAAAGCAATATATACTGAAGGTCCAACATTTTTAAATGTACTTGCTCCATGCCCTAGAGGATGGGGTTACCCTACAGATATGTTAATGGAAATGAATAAATTAGCAGTAGACACTTGCTACTGGCCTTTATACGAAGTTGTAGATGGTAAATATAAAATCACTTATAAACCTGCAAAAAAACTTCCAATAGAAGAGTTTTTACGTCCACAAAGAAGATTTAAGCATATGTTTAAAACAGGAAATGAATGGATGATAGAAGAATTTCAAAAAGAAGTAGATAAAAGATGGCAAGCTCTTCTAGATTTAGAAGAAATGACAAATAAAGAATAAATTTGTTTTGGTGACTGAGCAAAAATATGTTAATAATTTTAAAAAAAATAGAAACATATAAATTTTAAAAATATGTTTCTATTTTTTATAACTATTTTTATATTAGCCTTTTTTGCTGCTCAATCCCCCAAAAATTATTCATCTATTTCTGGAGCTGAAACTGGGCAAACTGCTGCACATGTTCCACATTCTATACATCTTTCTGGATCTATAACATATTTTTCATCGCCTTCTGAAATACATTCTACTGGGCAATTGGCTGCACATGCTCCACATTTAATACATGCATCTGTTATTTTATATGCCATTTAATTCACCACCCTTCAATTAACTTTATTTTTCCTATATATCATCCTCTGTAGTATTTTTTGTATCTAATTTTTCTAGTTTTTCTAATTCTTCTAATTCCTTTAAATGTTCTTTTTCTTCTGGATCTACAGTATTTGATTCTACATTTTTAATAATTTTTACATCTTTAGCATCATATTTCTTAAAGTAATATTCCCCATTGTCATCTTTTAGTTTTACTCTTAACTTCTCTTTTAGAGTTTCTACGCCTTCTACTGTACCTTCTCCATCTTCAGTTTTAACAATTGCACCTATTTTAGGAAGTCTATTTATTTTTTCTTCATATACTTCTTGTTCATATTTTAGGCAACACATTAATCTTCCACAATTTCCAGATATTTTTGAAGGATTTAAAGACATGTTTTGTTCCTTTGCCATTTTTATAGAAACTGTTTCAAAATTTCCTAAAAATGAACAACAACATAATTCTCTACCACAAACTCCATTTCCGCCAATTCTTTTTACTTCATCTCTAACACCTATTTGACGAAGTTCTATTCTGGTTTTGAATATTGTTGCTAAATCTTTAACTAACTCTCTAAAATCTATTCTTCCATCTGCTGTAAAATAAAATAACACTTTGCTATTATCAAATTTAAATTCTACATCTGTAAGAGTCATATCTAATTTATGTTCTTTTATTTTTTTGTTACAAATATCAAAAGCTTCTTTTTCCTTTTTCTTATTTTCTTCATTATGCTTTTTATCTTTTTGAGTAGCAATTCTAATTACTTTCTTTAGTGGTTTTAAAACACTTTCGTCTTCAACTATTCTATTTGCTATTGCTACTTCTCCAAATTCTTGACCTTGTGATGTTTCTACAATTACAAAATCTCTATTATTTATTTGTAAGTCCCCTGGATCAAAAAAGTAGATTTTACCTGGCTTTTTAAATCTAACACCTACTATATTTTTCATTTATTTCCTCCCATAATTTCATTAATAAATAATCTATACACATATCATAATTACTATTTGCTAGTAATCTTTTTTTCACTTCTTCTACATACTTAATGCAATTTAATTTCTTCATATCTTTTTGATTATATAAGTATACATTTATGTATTCTAATATTTCCTGTATTTTTTCTCTTTCTTTATATAGAACCTCTGCTTTATTTATTAATGTAGTAAAATTATATCTTTCTATATTATCTAATAAACTATTTACCTCAGTATATATCTCTTTATCTTCTTCTATTTCTAGTAATTTTCCAATACTTCCTTCGCATATTTTTATAAATTCTTTTGAAAGATTAAGATTTAACACATTTTTTGCATATTCTTCTAGTTCATTTTCTTCTATTTTTTGAAAAGGTATTTTCATACATCTAGATTTAATAGTGTTTAGCAATTTGCTTTCATTAGAAGTAGTTAATATTATTGTAGCATATTCTGGTGGTTCTTCTAGAGTTTTTAGCAAACAATTTTGAGCCTCTTTAGTCATACAATCACTATTTACTATTAAAAATACTTTTTTATTTGAAGCTATTGGTTTTACACTTATTTCTTCTTGCATATTACGAATTTGTTCTATTTTTATAGTATTATTTTCTGGTTCTATTTGTAAAAAGTCTGGATGATTATTCGAATCCCATTTTATACAAGATTCACAACTATCTCCTTTTCCATTTAAGCATAATATCTTTTTAGCAAACTCTCGTGCAAAAAGAGTTTTACCAATGCCATCAATTCCTACAAATAAATAGCTATGTGATACATGTTTTTCATTTATTGATTGATTTAAAAAATCTTTTATTTTATTATTTCCTACAATATT
Organism: uncultured Clostridium sp.; assembly: GCA_900553405.1. Classification (GTDB taxonomy): domain Bacteria; phylum Bacillota; class Clostridia; order TANB77; family CAG-508; genus UMGS1663. Next base: position 7,727 of record USDF01000027.1, read on the forward strand.
ATCAAAACTCAAAATTAGTACCTCTTATTATCTTCAAGTTGATTATTTTATACTATTTTTATTTTACTTTTCCAAATAAATCGAATGGCCAAAATCTAATCCACACTTTACTTTCAATTTTTTCAAATGGAATACAACCAAATGCTCTACAATCTCCACTATATTCTCTATTGTCTCCTATTGCAAAAACATATCCCTCTGGAACTGTAAAGTCTGTTAAATATATACTTTTAGCTTCTGTTACTACATTTTCTTGTAAATAATCTTCTTTTAATTCTTCACCATTAATGTATACTTTTCCATCTGCTATTTGTACATGTTCACCTGGAAGTGCTACTACCCTTTTTATATAACTCATTTTATTAACTTCTAACACATAATAGCAAAATTTCTCAAATACATTTTGTAGTTCATTATCATATACAGCTTTAACTCCAGTTGCAACAGATTGGCTTGGTGCTTCAAATGTAATTATATCTCCTCTTTCTGGTGTATCATGAAATGTTCTATATAAACGATTTAAAACTAGTCTTTGGTTTTGTTTTAATGTTGGATACATTGAAGATTGCTTTACAACTGTTGGTGTGCCAATAAAATATCTAATTAGCAATGCAAGAGCAACTGCAATTACAATACAATATGTCCATTCTAAAACTTCCTTTATAACTGCTTTTTTATCTATCATTATTCATTCCTCTTTTCTATAAACTAATATATTTATTATATAAGCTTTTAAGCAATTTTTCAACCTTTTTTAATATTTTTTCAACAGACAAAAGTAACTAGTTCCAAATGTTCAAAGTTTATCTATTTAGTTGGAATTCTTATTACTACTTCAGTTCCTTTTCCTTTTTCACTCTTTATGTCTATACTTCCCTTATTTTGATCCAATATTTCTTTTGCAATTGAAAGTCCTAAGCCTGTTCCTCCCATTTCTCTTGTACGTGCTTTATCAACTCTATAAAAACGTTCAAAAATTCTATTTAAATCTTCTTCTGGAATACCTATTCCATTGTCTATTATTTTTATATAAGCATCATTATATACGAAACCTACATATATTTTTATATTTCCGTTTTCTGGAGTATATTTAATACTATTTGTCATTATGTTTAAAACCACTCTTTCAATACCATCTTTATCTGCTTTTACTGGTGGAACATTTGCAGTCACAAAGCATTCAACTTCATGACCCTTTTTATTTATTTCTAATTGCAATTTTTCTTGACATTTCTTTACTAAATCTCCCAAATCAAATTCAGTAATTTCTTTTTTGACTTTGTTATTATCATAGCGAGATAATATAAGTAAATCTGTAACCAATTTTGCCATTCTTCTTGCTTCAGAAGCTATTACATTTAAGAATTTGTCTTGTGTTTCTTTATCATATTCACATTCTAATAATGTATCTGCATACCCCATAATTGATGTAATAGGTGTTTTTAATTCATGCGATACATCTGCAACAAACTCTTTTCTCATATTATCTAGTTTTACGTGTTCTGTAATATCTTGTATAACAGCAATAACCCCTGCTGCTATTTCTTGTTCATCTTTAAAAGATGCAAAGAAAATATTTAAATATTTATCTTCCACTTGAACCCTTTGTTCTGATGAAGTCCAATTTTCCAAGTATATTGTCTTTTCCAAATTTATATCTATGTTTAATTTACTAAATATTTTATCAAATGTATTTTCATTTTCTGTCAAATTTAATAATTCAGTAGCAGCTGGATTTATATGCATAATATTTCCTTCAATATCAAATGCTATAATTCCATCTGTCATATGAAGTAAAATTGTTTCTATTTGTCTTTTTTGTCTATTTACTTCTTTTAAATTTTCTCTTAATTCATTTGTCATTAAATTAAATGCACCTGTTAAATCATCTACATTTGTTTTTTTACCATTTTCTAATTCTAGACTTTCACCTGCAGCTATCTTTGGTGCACTATCTATTAATTTAGCAATTGGATCCAATATAACTTTTGCAACAAAAATTCCTATTAATATTGAAATTAAACCATACACAGAAATTAAAATTATTGTAATTACTTTTATATCATGTACTTGTGTAGCTATCAATTCTTGATATTTAATTAATTCTTCTTCATTTTGTGCAAGTATTCCTAAATCAATATTTTGTAAATTATATATAAAAGCTATTCCTATTCCACCAATTAATATAATTCCAAGTATACTAAAAATTAATATTATTTTTAATTGTACATTTTTTATCATGTTTGTTCTCCTTCTTATAAAAAATAGATGCACAAAAGGGAATGTTCCTCTTTGTGCATCCTTTTATTTTGATGCTATATAATAGCCTACTCCTCTTTTAGTAATAAGTATTTTTGGATTTGATGTATCTTTTTCTATTTTTTCTCTAATTCTTCTTACTGTAACATCAACTGTACGAATATCTCCATAGTACTCGTAACCCCATACTTTTTCTAATAAAACCTCTCTTGTAACAACTTGTCCAGGTTGATTTGCTAAATATTTTAGAACCTCAAATTCTCTTAAAGTTAAGTCCATTACTTCACCTCTAACTTTAACTTCAAATTTATTTAGGTCTAAACTTAAATCTCCTACAGTTATAACATTTGAGTCTTCTTTACTATCATTTTCTCCACCTTCTGTAGCTATATTGGCCAATTCTGCTTTTCTTAAATTTGCTTTAACTCTTGCCATTAATTCTCTAACACTAAATGGTTTTGTAATATAGTCGTCTGCACCTAACTCTAGTCCTAATATTTTATCTATTTCCTCATCTTTAGCAGATATCATTAAAATAGGAATGTTTAAAGTTTGTCTTATTCTTTTGCAAACTGCTAATCCATCCATTTTAGGTAGCATGATATCTAATAATACTAAATCTGGTTTTTCGTTTAATGCTATTTTTACTGCCTCTTCTCCATCATTTGCTTCTAATGTATTATACCCTTCTTTTTGTAGATTGTATACAAGCATATCTACTATTGTCTTTTCGTCATCTACAATCAAAATTGTTTTTTTACCTAAATTTTCTTCCATAGAAAAAATCCGCCTTTCTTTTCTAAGACATTATTTTACTATATTTATATCATAATCTTCTTTATTGTACAAGTATTTTGCAAAAGTTTTTTATATGAATATAAAAAGACGTTAACTCTAACGTCTTTTCAATACCTTATGAAATTTTTTAGTTAAAAATCTAATTCCATAAGCAGCCAATTGGGCTGAAAGGATAAATATTACGGCCAATGCTATATATAGTTCCATCCGCACTATTTTATTGCCTATTACATAAGTATTCTGTACATATACGGGTAAAAATTCACCTGATAAATACATTAACATTATTGTAATCATTGAAGCAAGAGCTCCAAGCAATCCAAGTGTACTATATAATGTAGCTTTTACGATGTTTTTTCTCATGATGTTTTCTCCTTTTTTATATAAAAATTTATAACTACTTATATTTTACCACATTTTTACGCTTTTTGCAAATTACATAATTATCTCTATATTATATATGCCTCCATCTTCACTTAATTTAACCTTTTTATCTTCTATTACATAACCATTTACAATCATTGTTTCCACTCCTGTATTTTTTCTATTGTAATTTTCAACCTTTATATTGTAAATGCTGTTTCCATATTTATACCTTATTTTATACTCTTTCCAGTCAGCTGAAATACATGGATTTATAGATAAATATCCTTTGTTTATAGTTAATCCTAAAATATAATGAAGTCCCGCTTCATACATCCATGAACTAGAACCTGTATACCATGTCCATCCACCTCTTCCTGCTAAATTTTTCTGTCCATATATATCTGCTGCAACTACATAAGGTTCTACTTTATATTTTGAAGCTGTTTCCTTTGTTCTTGCATGTTCTATTGGATTTATCATTCTAAATAATTCTACTGCTTTATCCCCAAAACCAAGCATTGCTTCTGCAATAATTGCCCATATTGCTGCATGTGTGTATTGTCCACCATTTTCTCTTGTCCCTGGAAGATATGCTTTTATATAACCTGGCTCTAATTTAGATTTTTCAAAAGGAGGATCAAGTAATTTTATTATTCCACTTTCTTTATCTACTAAATGATTTTCTAATGATTCCATTGAGATGTATTTTTTGTCATTATCTCCTGCTTTTGAAATAACAGACCAGCTTTGTGATATTCCGTCTATTTTACATTCTTCATTTTGAATTGTTCCTAAAATATCTCCATTATCTGTGTATGCTCTTCTAAACCATCTGCCGTCCCATGCATTATTATTTAGTGCTTTCTTTAGATTTTCTACAATTTTTTGATATTTTTGAATTTTGTTTTCAAGTTCTATTGTTTCTGAAACACTCTTTTCGTCTTGTGCATTCTGTTTTTCTAACTCTTTATTCTGAATATCAATACTTCCCGTTACCACATTATCTTCATTTTCTAACTCTTGTTTCTTTTCTTCACAAATTAAAATCCATCTTTGTAGAACATTATATAAGAAAAAGCCAAGCCATACACTTTCACCTTTTCCTTTATTCCCTACTTCACTAAATCCATCATTCCAATCTCCTGAACCTATTTTAGGAAGTCCATTCTCTCCAAATTTTAAAGACCTTTCTATTGCTCTTTCACAATGCATAAAAATACTTTCCTCTATATTACTACTTTCATACCTATCATATCTTTCATCTGTACTTTCTCCTAAAATCTCTCCTACTATATAGTTCGTTTTTTCTTCTAAAATACTATAATCCCCTGTATTTTCAATATATTCTTCCACCAAATATACTAACCATAATAAGTCATCTGAAAATTTTGTTCTAATTCCTCTAGAAGTTTCTTCATGCCACCAATGTTCTACGTCTCCTTCTATAAATTGATGCTTGCTATGCTTTATAATTTGTTTCTTTATTATTTCTGGTGAAAAATATTTTAAAGCAATTGTATCTTGCAATTGGTCTCTAAAACCAAATGCTCCACCAGATTGATAGAAGCCGCTTCTTGCCTTCAACCTACAAGATATAGTTTGATAAATAAGCCATCCATTCATTAGTATATTAAATGATTCCATTGGTGTTTCCACTTGCACTCTACCTAAAAATTCTTCCCAACACCTTCTTACTTTTTCTAATTCTTCTTCCGCCTTTTCTACTTTACTATATTTATAAACTTTATCTTGACAATCTATTAAACTTTGCTCACTACCTAACATGAAAGATATTTTTTTCTTTTCAAAAGATTCTAATTCTACTTCAATTTGAATTGCTACAATTCCATCTTTTCCTAAACTATTTTTATTATTTAAACTTACTTTCTTTAGTGCCTCTGGATTTGAAATATTCCCTTTTCCAAAAAAGAATTTCTTGTCCGCCGTATATGATTTTATTTTTTCATTGCATGACACATAAATAATTTCTTTAAAGTCTGTATTGGTCTTGTTTTCCAATGTTATCATGTTATCGTTTTCTTTAAAATCTAGATTTATATAATCCTTTGTTTGTAACTTATTTTCACCTAATACCGGTTTTATATAATACACAAAATTCAATTTTTTCTTTTTAGGAGATAAGTTTTTAAGTTCTAATAAAGAAACTTTTATATTATCTTTTTCTGGCACAAATGTTGTAAGATTTTGTTCTATTTGCATACTTGAATGTCTGTAATTTGCATACCCAAATCCATATTCTACTTCGTATTGTTTTTCATCTGGCATAGGATTTAAAGTTACTGACCAAGTATTTAGGCTTTGGGCATCTTGCATATAAATTACTTCCGAAGGAGTATCTAACACTTGATTATTACTCCATGCAGTCAATTTATTTAATCCACTATTTTTGCTCCAAGTAAAGCCTCCTCCTGCTTCTGTAACTAATGTCCCAAAAGTATCATTTGCCATAACATGACTCCATACTGTAGGAAGCCTATTTTCTTTATCTACTATCATTTTGTATTTACTTCTATCTTGTGAAAATCCTCCATACTCGTTGTTATATAAAAGATTTTCTGGTAAGGATATTTTACTTTTTTCTTCTTCAAAACCTTCAAAGTTTGTTTTTATTTTTTCTTCTATTTGTTTTATATTTTCTAAATATTCATCTTCTAAATCTTCTAATTGCCTTGCTACTGGACCTTTTTTCGTATCTATTATAAGGTTTGAATAGAATTCCACTACTTCAAAATCTTCATTTTCTAGTACATAAATTCCACCTCTTATGTTTTGTACATAAGATAAATTCAAGTTCATTATTGTATTTTGTATTGTTTCTTTTGTATATTTTTCGTAACTATTTGGTTCTTCATTTAAAATTACTAAATCTATTTCTACATTTTTTAATCTAAAGAATTCATATGCTTTTAATATTTCTTCCAAATTATCTTTTTCATTACTACTACTTATTTTTACAAGTAATATTGGTAAATCTCCTGAAATTCCATACTTCCATAGTTCTTCTTTAGGATAATATTTTTTACTATACTTTTCTTTTGATTGAATAGGGTTCTCAAATAAAAGGTATCCTAATATTTTTTGATAAGTTACTATTTGCTTTGCATTTAATCTTAAATATCTTGCTTCTGTATCTGCTTTTGCAATTGATAATTCAAATGCTTTCTTAATCTCTTCTTCTCTTTGATATTGCTTAATATTTTGTATTACTTCTTCTCTATTTTCTGAAGCGCAAATTATAAGGCTAAAGTTAGCTATTTGTTCTGGCTCTAAGCATATTGTTCTTCTTAATGCTAAAATTGGATCTGTTACCAAATCTATTCTTTTAGAAAATGGTTTAGAATTTTTTACCATTGTAGGAACTTCAAAATTATTTCTTCCTACAAATTTCTCTTTGTCTATTTCATATTCTAAATCTCCTATTACATTATCATTTGTATATAAAGACACTGCTAAATATAAGCCTTTTTCTGTATTTTTCCTGTCTTTTCTTTTTATTATAAAAATATTTTCATCTTCTAAATATTCATATATTAAAAATAATTTTTGAAATGCGGGATGTGAATTATATTCTGTTTGTGAGGCAAGTGCTGGTTCTAACACACTTGTTATTTCTATTGTCTCATTTTCTACACCATTGTTTTGCAACTCTAAATTTCGTATTTCAACTGGCGTTTTTTCATTTGTACTAGCTATTGTTACTTTGCAAGTACTTTTTATTGCCCCATCTGTTCTTTTTATTTTATCTGAATCTTCTGTAAATACTATTTCATATTTATCTGCTTTTATATTATCATTTCTATTGTTAATGCTCCAAATCCTTTTATTTTTAATATTTTTTAGATAGAATAAAATTCCTTGTTCTTCTGTTTCATCTTCTGTTACATTATATTTATTTATTAAATAATTTTTATATTTACTATAACCTTTTCCTTTTACATCCATTACTATACTATAATTATCATTAGATATTATATTACAAATTGGAAGTGTTTCTTTTGTTTTTGTAAACACCCTTTGTGCATAATTTTCGTAGTCTTGGTAGGTTATTTTTACTGGTTTTATTTTTTCTTCTTTTGTTATAATTCTGTTTTCTGGCATTACTTCTTGAAGTAAAATTGATGTTGCTTCTATTTCTGGATTTTCCATAAATCTTTTTTGTAAAATATTATCATTAAAAAAGTTGTTAATTGATAATAAGATAAGTGCCTGATGATGTGCCATATAGGTTTTTATAGGCATTTGTTTTTTGCCTTTTGGCATACGTATAGGCGTATAGTCCATAGATTCATAAAATCCATATTGATTGTATATTCCTTGTTTTTCTAGTTCTTTTAAATTTGCTATTACTTCTTTTGGTTCTATTAAAAGTGCCATAAAAGAAGCATAACTTGCAACTACCATGTCTTCCTCTAACCCTCTTTTTAGTCCAAGCCACGGAATCCCTATTGCCTTATATTGATAGTTGTTATTCAAGTCTTTTAAATAATATGCTGTTTCAGAAAATCCCCAAGGTATTCCTAATTTTTTTGCATATTCTTTTTGGCTCATTAGCATAAATTTTATAGATTCATCTAACAAACTTCCTTCTTCTTGTTTTATTATTACATTTGGCATTAAATACTCAAATGCTGTTCCAGACCAAGAAATCAATCCATTATACCCATTTATAGCTGTCATTGTTCTACTTAAATGTCCCCAATGTTTTGATGGAATATCTTTTTTGCTTATTGCAACAAAGCTTGCACTTCTTGCTTCAGAAGCCAACAAATCATAATAAGAATCTGTTAATTTATTCTCTTCTATATTAAATCCTATAGAAAATAGCCCTTTTTCCTCATCATAAAGCTTTGAAAAATCTGCATTTGCTATAGGTATATCTTCTACTTTTTGGTCCGCCCAATCAGGAATAAAACCTAATAATTTTTCTTTTGTTTCTATATCTAATTCTATTTGCCCAGTTACAATTTTTTCTTTTATATCTTTGTAAAATTGTTTTAAAACATATACATAACCCACAAAATTTCCACTATCTACTGTTGATATATAACGTGGAATTAATGGTTCTAATGTTTTTATATTGTACCAATTATATAAATGACCATTCCATTTTGGAAGTTCATTTACTGTTACTAACATATTATTCAATAATTCTAGTGTGCTTTCTAATGTTTCATAACCTAAATCATAACTAGAAATTATACTTAAAAAAGCAAGTCCAATATTTGTAGATGATGTTCTATTTACAAAATAAGGAGTTCTATCCTCTTGGTAATTATCTGGTGGTAAATAGTTATTTTCTTTAGTTATACTCTCTTTAAAAAATAGCCATGTTTTTTCGCCTATATTATTTAAATATTCTTTTTCTTTATTTGTAACTTTATTAATTGCTTGTTGTTTTTCCTCTTTTTTGCTTATATACCAAAATGCGAATGGTGCAATGAGCCATAATAGAGATAATATAAACAAAAATATATACATTGTTTCTTTTTTATTTGCAATAGAATAAATTATTCCCACTACACCAAAAACTACATTTGCAAACATACTCTTGTAATATGAAATCAAATTATTTTTAGCTAATTTTTCCGCATCTTCTGAAGTAGTCCATTCTAGAAAATGTTTTTTAGAAATCTTTTGTCTATAAATAGTTCTTATAATAGCATCAAGTGAAAAATATGCTTTGTCTGGTAAAGAAATTAAACTTAATACTCCTCTTATAAAACTTGCAAATAAAGAATATATTCTAGGACTAAATGACTTTGTGTGCATTTGCCCTTCTTTTTTATAAATAATTCTATTTGCAATGTCTAATATTAATGGAAACATTGCCCATATTACAATAAGCCAAGCAAATACACCTACTTTAAAATTTAAAAATAACTTTGTTGTAAATAGTATAATTAAGCTTAACATTGAAAATACAGGAGTTAGAGCTCTTATCAAATTGTCTATTATTTTGTATCTAGATAATGTATTTAAAGGATTATTTTTTTCTCTCAATTTTTTATCTATTATTTTATTTCCTGACCACCTTGCTATTTGAAAGTCTCCTCTAATCCATCTATGAAGTCTTGCTTTAAAACTCAAATAATTAGTCGGATAGCCATCCATTAGTAATATATCTGAACAAAGTCCTGCTCTTAAATAGCTTCCCTCTAATAAATCATGACTTAAAACTGTATTTTCTGGAATTTCATTTGATAACACCTCTGAAAATACCTTTAAATCGTAAATTCCCTTTCCTGTAAATATTCCTTCGTCAAAATTATCTTGGTATACATCTGATATTGCATTTGTATATAAGTCTGTTCCTCCGCTACCTGCAAATATTTTTGTAAATAGATTTTTATTTGCCGCTTCTAAATTAATTCCAACACGCGGTTGCATTAACCCATGTCCATCTATTACTAAATCTTTTTTATTATTAAGTACAGGTTTATTTAGAATATGGGCCATTGCTCCAATTAATTCTAGACCACTATTTAGTATAAGGTTAGTGTCCGCATCTAAAGTAATTATATATTTTATAAATGGTATATCTATTTTTTCTAGCGTATTTACTAAAAATGGACTTTCTATTTTTCCCAATAAATAATCATTAAATTGATTTAATAAGCCTCTCTTTCTTTCCCAACCTAAATAACATTCTTCTTCACCATTCCAAAGACGTTTTCTATAAACAAAATGAAATTTTGGTATAGTATTTTCTTCCTTATATTTTTCGTTCAATATTTGTACTTGTTTTATTCCTTCATTAATTACTTCTTCATCAAAAGGTTCTTCTTTATTTGGTCCTGAAGAGCAATCGCCAAGTAGTGCAAAATATAGGTTCTCGCTTTTATTTGCTAAATAATAAACTTCTAATTTTTTTACTAACTCTTCTACTTTTTCTTTACTTTTTAAAATTGTCGGAATAACAACAAATGTAGAATATTCTTTTGGAACACCTGAATAAAAATCCAGTTTTGGTATAAGTTTTGGCTTAACTACTTTTCCTAATATATATTGAACAACTTGTACCACAATTTCTTGAATAGGAAAAATTAAAGTAATTCCTAATATTATTGTTAAAATCGCATTTCTTAATTGTTTTTGTATATTACACATAAATACAATATCAATTATTAAAGAAGCTACCCAAATTAATATTATATAATATTTCGCCTTACTATTATTTTCTTTAATTTTCTCGCCATTTTGTTGTAATACTTTATATAATTTGTGTTTACCTTTATCTATTAAGTAATAACCAATATGCGCTTCTTTTGTATTTTCATTTCCGTTACTTGCAAGCTCTAAAACCTTTTTTGCAATATAAATTTCTGCAATTTTAGTCTTTTTAGCAATCTCTTTTATTGTATTTCTATAGTATTCCTTTGTTTTATAATCCATTTTTGTGTAAACATTTGCTGGGTCCTGTTTTAATATTTCTTCTACTCCATTTACTTCTTCAAAGATAGATAAAAAGTCAATTCGAAGTAATTCTTTCATACTAGTAATACAATTTGCCATACTAACTTTTTTTACAGCAATATCATAATGTTCTTTCTTTACTACCTCCTCGATAGTAGTTCCCATTTTGTTTACTTGTTCTTCCAATATATTTAAAAATGGAATAGCAATTCTTCCTTGCTTATTTAATCTATAAGAAAGATACTCTATAAAAGGATATTTCATCTCACCATATCCTTTTACACGTGCTCTATATTCTGTAAGATTTTTATATTTTAAGTCTTCTTTTTTTTCTACTAGTCTTTCAAAAATGTTTTCTACTCTATACTTTTGCATTTGACTAAAATAAATTTTTTCACATATATCGCTAATTCCTTGTATTAGGGCTATTTGCATAAAAATATTTAGGTTCCATATTTCTTCCATGCTAAGTGTCTTTTTTCTTTGATATGCTGAAAGAAAACTACTAATATTTTTGGCATCTATACGACTATCTGTGTAACTTACAATTTCAAATGCTAAAACATAAATTCTTGCAAAACCTTTGTATGTTCCATTTGCAATACCTAAAAAGTTTTTATATTTTTTTAAAGGCATTTGATTAATAATTGTTTTTACAGTTTCTTCAATAATGTAAAAATTGTCTAATAACCATTCACCTGCTGGATGAATGGGAATACCTAATTTTATATGCTCATCTAATAAATGATAGACCTCCGAAATTTTAGCAAAATTCTCTTTTACTTTTGGTATAGGGTATGTTTGCTTTTCACTATTTTTTTGTAAAACATGATCAGAAGCCAATTTTTCTAAATATTGCTCTAAACCATATTTATCTAAATTAGCTCCTTTTAAATTTAAGTTTTTATATTCCATTAAAATTACTCCTTAGCAATATGTTATGCACATATTATTTGCTAGAAGTGGAAAATTTATGCACATTATTCATAATCTTCTAAAGTTAAACTTAAGTTTTCTTTTCCTATTATTTCTATTCCATTTTTTAAACTTTGTCTATCTGTTTCCGGAAGATATGTTGTAACAATTTGTGTTGTTTCTTTTAATTTTTCTTTTCCTTCATTATCTTTTCTATATATTGCAATATAACCATTATTTTCTTTTAGTAAATAATGCTCATCACAAATTCCTTCTTTTTCTTGATAAAATACAATATTATTTGCTGTAAAATTCTCTATTTTATAATCTTTGTATTTGTCTTGCATTTCTATTTCAGTTTTATTCACTAATTCTTCTGGTATATTTTCTCTTTTAGTAGTTGTGTGTTTACAGCCTTTATAATAGGTTTTAAACTCAAATAAGCAATTTGGTGAAGCCTTAACTTCTGCGTAAGAAGTTGAAATTATTTCTATACCATTTTGAAGATTTTGCTCTGTACTTACTAGTTTAGTTTCTACCTTTTGCTCGTCTTTTATTGAATTTTTACTAATAAAAATTCCTACTATAACTCCTAAAACAATAATTGCACAAATTCCTAATATAATCCACACATAATTTTTTCTCATATTATACTCAATTCCTCTCTCTATTGTTTTTTCCTTTAGTATGGAATTTTTTTAGTAAAAATATACCAATTTTACACAAAAATATAGCGCATAAATTTTTATTATTTAAAAAATCTATGCACTATATAATAGACTATCTACATTATTATAAAAAGTGTCTCAAGTGTTCCGATTTCGGAACGAAAAGGACCGTCCCTAGTGTTCACTACATTGTATATGGATTTCCGCTTGTTCCATTTCCTCCTGTTATTTTGATGTCTGATTTTAAAGCAAAACAAGAACGAAGGCCAAACGTGTACGATTCACCACTAGTAATGCCGCCGCTGCTCACATCGCACAAGCCGGCGTCAATCAAGTAGCCGCCAGGGTGCAAAGCACGCACGCGGAAATCGTAGCTAGAAGAATTCGAATACACATAGCGGGACGCTAGCCAGTACATTTCTCCTGTTTTCATTATATTTAAGCTTTTCATTTGTGTTTGGTCTGTTGTATAGTTTGTATCAGTTTCTTTCATATTATTTGCTCCTGATACTGATGAAGTAAATTGTAATTGTACTGGTCCTGCATTCTCTGAATTTTTATTTGTAAATGTTCCATTTTTATTTGTTGGTACACTTCCTACGCATCTTGCATCTGTGGCATATGCTCTATTTAAATATTTTCCTGCCTCGCTATTTAATGTTGTTATTGCATTGTTGTAAGAAGCACTTCCAGTAGCCCAGTCACTTCCTCCTAAGGTTACATCTGCTATATTTTTATCTGTTACTATTTGTAAACCATATTCTGAATTTGCAGTATATAATACTCTACATGTTACTACTCCGTTTGTTCCTACACTGCTTACTCCTGTATTGTAATTTATATAAACTCCTGCTGTTAAATCTTTTATTGTTATTTCTTTTACTGTTATAGTTTTTGTTATAACTTTTGTTGCATATCCTGCTTTACTTGCCCTTATTGATACACTATACGTATTTGCTCCGTTTACCTTTGGTATTGTACTACTAAATGCTCCTCCATCTATTGAGTACTCTACTGTTGCATCTGTTGGAGTTACTTTTACATTTGATACAGCATCATGGTCATTTCCATCATAAGTTCCTGTATATGCATCTACGCTTAATGTTATCGTTCCATTTTCTACTGTTGCTTTATATACTGTTTTTTGCTCTGCATATTCTCCATTTGCTGCTGATGTTACTATTATTTTTACTGTCCCTGCTACATTTTGTGGTATTACAGTTACCGTTGTTCCACTTATAGTTGCTTTTGCTATATTCTCATTTTCTGACTTTACAGATAACTCTCCTCCTGATATATTTTTTACTACTTCAAATGTTCCTGTAGTTGGATACACATATGTTCCACTTATTGCTGATAACTCTATTCCTCCTGCTTCTCCTTTGTAATCTGTTTTTAGATTTCCATTTCCTTCATCTGTTATTGTGAATTTATATTTTCCATCTACTATTATTTCTGCTGTTTTATCATCTATTTTTTCTATATCATCTACTTGATATTCTTCTTTTACTTTTTCTAACTCTTCCAAGTAGTCATCTAAAGTTATTTCAAATTTGTCTAATAGTATCTTAGATTTTATCAATTCTAATTTCTCTTGTGCCGTTGCTACACTTGTTACTGCTTTTGCTTCTTTGGCTCTTCCTACTATTCCATTCTCTCCAAATATTAAAGATAAACTTATTCCAGCTAATATTATTAATACTATTATTGTTACTACTAGGCTTACTAAGGTTATACCTTTACTTTGTTTTAACTTCTGTTTCATTAGTTTTTTCCCTTTCGTTTCTTAAATCATTAATTATTTTTTCTACTTATAAACAGTTAAGGTTGGACTTTTTTATGCATCCAACCTTATTTTAGCTTTTCTTTATGTTTATTTTTCTAGTCTAAAGTCATATGCATTTGCATAACTTTCTGTTATTGAT
>USDF01000028.1 GCA_900553405.1 uncultured Clostridium sp.
GCCCATTAAAGCGGTACGCGAGCTGGGTTCAGAACGTCGTGAGACAGTTCGGTCCTTATCTGTCGCAGGCGGAAGATATTTGAAGGGAGCTGTCCTTAGTACGAGAGGACCAGGATGGACATACCGATGGTGTATCAGTTGTCACACCAGTGGCATGGCTGAGTAGCTAAGTATGGAAGGGATAAACGCTGAAAGCATCTAAGTGTGAAGCCCACCCTAAGATAAGATATCTCATACCGTCAAGGTAGTAAGAATCCACGTAGACTATGTGGTTGATAGGTTGGAGGTGTAAGTGTAGCGATACATGTAGCTGACCAATACTAATAATTCGAGGGCTTAACCACTAATATAAAAAAAGAAGGTTGTTAAGTTTACTAATATAAACTTTTTTCTATGTATTTTTGAGTGTGCTGAATAATTTTTCTAAAAAAAGTAAAAAATATATTTACAAAATTAAATATATATGATATAAATTAGAAGAATTAAAAAAGTACATAAACATTTCTGGTGATTATGACCTAGAGGGAAATACCTGTTCCCATGCCGAACACAGAAGTCAAGCCTCTAGATGCCGAAGATATTTGTGGGTTACCCTGCTGAGAAAATAGGTTGTCGCCAGTTTATATATTCCCTTTTAGCTCAGTTGGTAGAGCGCTCGGCTGTAAAGCAAATCTTTGAATTTACTTTCAGGATTAAAATGTTAGCAGCTCTATAAGGAAACTTATAGATGAAAAAGGTGGCTAATTCGGTGAAACTCGTAAGTAATTAATTACACGACAATACCGAGCAAGGCGAAAGCTATGTGTAGAGACTTTACACCACCTACCTAAGTCGAGAGATATGGTAAAGAGAAAGTCCAGACTACAAATTATGAGAAATCATAATGTTAACGAAAGTTAATGTGGTGCAGTAACCGATAGGTCGTTGGTTCGAGTCCAACAAGGGGAGCCATAAACGATTTTCGTCGAATCATTTGAAAGTCTTGACATAAAAGAGTTTCAAGTTTTAGACAAAATCAAAAAAGATAAAGAAGTTAGTTTGATTCTATAAACTAGCTTCTTTTTTGTTATAAAAAACAAAAATCTTTAAGGAAATTATAAGTATTTTATGATGATTCTCGAAATCATGAAATTCGTTATTTAAATTTATAATTTTTTTAAATTTATTTTCCTCAAATAGCGAATCTTCGTGAAATGCTTGAAAAAAGGAGGTTTTTGTGATATGATAGATATCGTTAAAAGAAAAATTAATATGACTGATGAACTACGTTCAAAAATTAAATGGGCTTGCACTTTTAATAATTGTGTACCAATGATAAAGAACGGTAGTCTAAAAATTATTGAGCATACTAATTTAGCCTATGTAGAGCCACATAGAGTTATTATTAAAGAAAAATTATTTCTATTTTTTAATAATCATGAGTATTTCTATATAGGTAATTTAGAGAATAAGTATCCAATTGCTAGACTGCAAGATATGGTAAACTAATATTTTAAGTGTATTTAATTTTTTTTACTAACATCACAAAATAACATATAAATATATTTAGAGTATTAGTTTAGCATATAAATGCTTCTAATACTCTTTTGTGTTTTTATGAGAAAGGAGACGATATAAATGGATTCAAAGAATCAAGAAGAAAAAAGAATTGCTGGTATTTATATTCGTGTTAGTACAGAAGACCAAGCTCGTGAAGGTTTTAGCTTAGGAGAACAAGAAGAAAAATTAAAGCAATTGTGTGCTTTTAAAGAATACCAAGTTTATAAAGTGTATCAAGATCGTGGTATAAGTGCTAAAGACATGGAACATAGACCAGGATTTCAAGAAATGATGGATGATATGAGAAAAGGAAAAATTAATTATATAGTTGCATATAAGCTTGATAGAGTAACTCGCTCAGTCAGAGATTTGGAACTTTTAATTGCAGAATTAGAGAAGTATGATTGTTATCTTATTTGTGAAAGAGATGATGTTAATACTTCAACAGCTAATGGTAGATTCTTTGTTAGAATGTTAACAGTTCTTTCTCAATTAGAGATAGAAGTTGTATCAGAAAGAACAAAATTTGGAATGAGTGGAGCAATAAAGGCAGGTCATTTACCTGGAACTTGTCCACTTGGTTATTATAGAGATAAAGACAAAGTTGTAAAGATAGATCCTAATACCAGAGATATAGTAAAAAGAATATTTAATATGTATTTAGAAGGAAAAAGCTATTATCAAATATCTTGTATATTAGATGAAGAAAAAGTTTTATACCCAGAACATAATAAATGGACTGAGGCAGCAGTCAGAACTATTATAAATAACAGAATATATGTAGGCGATTACGTTAGAAATAAAACTCTTAAAGATGAAAGTAAAGAAGAAATATATACTGATGTTGTAGCACCTATTATAACAAGAGCAGAATGGGAAGAAGTACAAATTCAAAAAGAAAAAAATAAGCAATCGTTTTCAAGAGATAGAGTTTATATATTCTTTCAAAAACTTATCTGTCCTAAATGTGGTAAATTAATGCTATGTAAAGGGGCAGGTGGTAAAAAGAAAAAATATATGTATTATAACTGTGGAGATTGTCATTTTTACTTTAGAGAAGATAAAATCGAAGATGTATTACTAAACTTTATTCTTAGCTTGGTAGAATATGATGAAGTTGTAAAAAAATATTTCTATCCTATATTAGCAGAAAAAGAAGAAGTGAATACAGAAAATATTGATAAAGAAATTGCAGAGTTAGAAAAACAGAGAAATAGAATTAAGAAAGCTTTTATGTCTGAAATAGTTGAGATGGAAGATTTTGCAGAAGACTATAAAAGTATTGAGGAAAAGCTTAATAAGTTAGAGCAAGACAAAATGAAGAATATGGAAATTGATACCGAACATTTTTCTTTAATGAAGATTATGGCAGATAGAGATTTTGAAATTGAATCCAGATTAAACAGTGATAGTTTTGTAGAAAATTTAAAGACAGAATGGGACACAAAAACCAAACTTGAAAAGCAAGAATTTATTTCTAAGTTTATTGAGTCAATGGTATTAGAAAAAGATGAAGAAAATGATAGTTTCAAAATCATCAAAATAAATTTTAGAAGTAGATACCTAGACGAACTCAAAAAATTAAATAAGGCTGATTGTATTGACCTAGCAAAACCAACGGAAGATATGCAAGGTATATCAGTAATAAAAAGTACACCTAGAATTACTAAATCAGAATTAAATGAGTACATTGAAAATTTAAAAGAACATTATGATGTAAAATATTACGAAGATGTTTATGATTGGACTCATTCGTATGTTCAAGAAGATAAGATGATTACAATGCCAAGAGAAAAAGGTAATGAAAGATTAATGAGAGCAGTATTTGTAGATAACAATAAAAGTTTTCCTATAAAAGATTCAAAGGGAAAGGTTAGAGGAAAACTTGGTGCAGTGTCTTATCGTGAAAAAGGAATAACAGATAAAAATGAATTGGACAATTACTATGAGGCAATTTCTGATTTAGTTTTATATAAGACAGAGCAAACAGAAGATGAAGAAGAAAGCTCCGAAGATTAGCTAAAACTGAAGTAGCATTTCGAAGAAAGGCTACGAAGAAGGAATTTGACTTTGTCAAAATTCCTAACCCCCTATGAGTTTTGACATTCTATCAAAACTCGGGGGCTCTGCGAGGCATCGAATTAGCTATATTTTTATCAAAACGAATGATTTTCTAATAAGAAAATCAAGTGTAAAATTTCATTTTACAAGTCGTTTTTATGAAAAAATATCTAAATAAAATTTGAATAAAGCAAAACAAATTTTATTTATTTATTCGCTAATTCTTAGTATATTCAAAGAAGCTTTTTAAGAGAAATCTACGAAGTATTTTTATAGAAAGGAGCAATTTACGATGCAAGAACTAGCATATTCTATTCATTTAGGTAGCGATAAAAACAGATCAAAGTTGGGAAAGAGAGTAGCCCAAAATAATCTATCTGATACCACTTCATTAAGTAATAATGCTATTCAAAATAGTCAGCAATTATCCAAAGTTAATAAGCATAATTTAAGAAATTACGATAAAAAGATTGAAGATATTGAAGTTGTTTATGGTACGAATGATTTATATCAAGATGTAAAGAATGTGTATTTACAAGAATTTCAAGAAGCTCAAATTGAATATGATAATAAAGTAAGAAAAGACAGAAGAATAGGAGATTATTTTATTCATATTTCAAAAGATAGCAAACATGATTTAGCTTGTGAACTTATAATAGAACTTGGCGATATGAATTTTTGGAATGGTAAAACAATAGAATATAAAAAGCAAATGACAGAAGTTTATAAAGACCAGATTTATAAATTTGTGGAAGTTGTACCAGCTTTTAAAGTTGCAAATGCAGTAGTACATTATGATGAAACATCTCCACATATGCACCTAGTAGGAGTACCTGTAAAAGATGGTTATAAAAACGGAATGAAGAAGCAAGTTGCTAAATCTCAAATATTTACAAAAGCTTCATTAAAAGAGATTCAAGATAAAATGAGAATGTATTGTATTGAAAAGTTTAATGAGGTTTATGAACAAAATGCAACATTAAAGAAAAAACAAAAAGGTAGAAATCGAGATATTAATGTCAATGATATGGGTGGTTATAGTGAATTAAAAAGAGAACAAGAAAAGAATACTAAAAGATTAAAAGAGGCTAACAGCAAAAGCGATAACTTAGATATAGAAACACAGAAAATTAAAAAAATTCTTAATAATTTAAAATCACCATTGCTTGATAAAAATAATAAACTTATTTCAAACGAAAATATTGATAAATTCTTAAATTATACAGAAGAGGTAAAAGATACTACTAAAAGTATAAAGGGTGTTAATGACTTAAATATTACTATTGATAAAGTTGAGAAGAATTATAGAAATTTAGAAAGTGAGAGAAATAGATTTTATAATAGTAATACTGAAAAGGACAAAATAATTGCTGATTTAAAGGAAACGATGAAGGCTAAGGACGAAAAAATTAGCAAATTAGAAACCGCTTTAAATAAGGCAAAAGCAGAATTAAGTAAATTTAAAGACTTTTGGAGAAGACTAATTAGAAGATTTCAAATAAAAGTATTTGATGAGAAATTTGAAAAAATTCCAGAAGATAAAAGAAATTATACACTTGTTGCAGAGGATTTAGAAAGAAGCGGAATATTTGATGACAATGATTCTGATATAGTACATGATCCAACAAGAAAAGTATTAACTACTGAAGAACTAGCTGAAAAACAAGCTAAAAAAGCAAAGAAGAAAAACGATTATAATTTGAATTAGGAGGAAATCTACTATGGAAGATAAAAAGGTAAGTGATATTATAGCTATAATAAAAAATATGGATTTAAAAAATAAGTTAAGACTTGGAGTATGTATGAGTTCAAGTGCATATACAAAGTTAAATTATAGTAAAGCACATATACATAGTGTATTTGATAAGAAGTTAAAAGAAATTGATAATGATTATTCAGTAAGCTATGTAAATATGAGAAAGTATCCTACAATTTTATTTGTAATGGCTAAAATAATGGAAATGAATAATAAAGAGCAAAACCAGATTGCGATGTATTTATTTAATAGTATATAAATTTAACAAATTTATAAAAATTAATTGACAAATACAAACAAATGTTTTATAATGATGGCAGAAAAATAAAATATTAAGAAA
This sequence comes from uncultured Clostridium sp., assembly GCA_900553405.1. Classification (GTDB taxonomy): domain Bacteria; phylum Bacillota; class Clostridia; order TANB77; family CAG-508; genus UMGS1663. The sequence goes on from USDF01000028.1 coordinate 5,697, forward strand.
TGGAGATGATACTATTGAACGATATAGATAAAAATAATAAATCATTTGAAGATATTAAACATATTGATGAAAATGGTGTTGAATTCTGGTACGCTAGAGAACTTATGCCTATTTTACAATATTCAAATTGGCAGAATTTTGAAAAGATAATTGATAAAGCTAAAATATCTTGCGAAAATAGTGGTATTAGTGTGTTTGAACATTTTATTGACATCAATAAAACGATCAAAATGCCTAAAGGAGCGGAAAAAAACATTTTAGATTATGAATTAACTCGCTATGCTTGTTATTTAATAGCACAAAACGGAGATAGTAGAAAAAAAGTAATTGCGCTTGCACAAACTTATTTTGCTGTTCAAACTAGAAAACAAGAACTGACCGAAAAAGAATACAGTATGCTAACGGAAGACGAAAAAAGATTTTATCAAAGAAATTTAACAAGAAAAGGTAATTATTCGCTTAATCAAGCAGCAAAAAATGCTGGCGTTAAAAATTTTGATAAATTTCACAATAGTGGATATAAAGGACTATATAATGGAGAAAATGCTGATGATATTGCCAAAAGAAAAGGATTAAGATATAGAGAAGATATTTTGGATAATATGGGAAGTGAAGAACTTGCAGCAAATTTATTTAGAATTACTCAGACTGAGTCAAGATTAAAGAAAGATAATATAAAAACAGAAAGAGAAGCAAACTCTACTCATTATGAAGTAGGAAAGAAAGTTAGAAAGGCAATTGCAGATATTGGTGGAACTATGCCAGAAGATTTACCTACTCCTAAAAAAAGTTTAAAACAATTAGAAAAAGAAAAAAATAATAAATTGAAAAAATAGAATTAGCTTATGGTTGCAAAAGATGGCAAATTTATTCATTTTATACCTGCCAAAAGTGGCAATTTTTTATAGTGGACGAATAAAAAGGAATATAGAAAGTGGAAAAGTTGCCTTTACAATGCTTTTAAATTTTATTATAAGAGAATTAATACACTAAATTGGACGAAAGTAAATGAATATGGTTAAATAAAGATTCAAATATAAGTTGAGTCTTTACTTTTTGTCAGGAAGTATTGTTAAAACAGGCAATTTGTGATATAAAATATAATAGAAAGAATATAACCACTATCTAATGGAAAGGGTGATTAAAATTGAAAAAAGTTCCTTTAATAGTAAAAAAGAGTTTTGAATATGCCTTTGGTATAATCACAGGTATAAGTACTATTGCTGGACTTTGGGGATATACTCTAAGAGAGATTAGCGATAAATTACACTGGTGGCAGTGCGGAATTATATTACTAGCTGGTTTCATAATAATTTCATCAATTATATTTTTTATTTTAGATAGATTAAAACATAAAGAGTATAATACAACAGTTAATGGCATATCTGTAAAAATTAAAGTAGGGGATATATTTGATGAAAAGGGATTAAAAGTAATACCATTTAATGAACGATATGATACTGAGGTAGACGATGTTGTTATTGCTCATAATTCTTTAAATGGAAAGATGATTGATAATCATATAAAAGATATAGAGGAGTTGAAAGCTAAAATTAAATTAGCTAAAACAGATAACTCACCATTTAAACCTACTTGGAAAAATGGAAAAGAAATATACCCGCTTGGTAGAATTATACCTTATGATGAATTTTTATTACTTGCTTTTTCTCATTTTAATGAGAAAAATGAGGCTTACATAGGTATTGGAGAATATGAAAAATTGCTTATTTGTATGTGGTCTGAAATTAGAAGAACTTATGCAGCAAGACCAATAGTTATTCCATTATTAGGTGGAGGTCTTACTACAATAGAAGGTATTCAAGAAAAGAATTATACAGAGTTTATAAAGTGCATATTGTGTACACTTCGCAGCAGTAAATTTCAACCTAAAGAAGGAATAACAATTGTATTAACACAAGATGCAATTGAAAATATAGATATGAATATAATTAAGGAGGAATTTTAATATGTCATTATATAGAACGAGAACATATATAGCGGCGGATTTTGATAATGATAAAGATGCTGTTGATCAATTACATAAATGGAATGATAGTAATTATTGGAGCTTGTCTTTTTCTGATGCACATGATTTGCAAACTTCAAGTGATAATAGTTTATATTGTTCTATTAAATCATCACTAAAATATCGTATGGATGGTTCAAAAACCTTTGTTTTAATTGTTGGTAACAACACAAATAAAATTACAAAAGGTGGTTGCCAAAATTGTGGAAGTTATAATAGCCATACATATTCATGTGCAAGAGGACATTCTGTAGATTATCGTAGTTACATAAAGTATGAATGTGATAAAGCTGTTGAAGCAGATCTTAAGATTATTGTTTTATACAATGATATAAAAATAGATAAATCAAAGTGCCCAGAAGTTGTTAGAAATATTGGAATTCACAAAGCTATGGTTTATTATAAAGATGGAAAATATTACTGGGATTACCAATCTGTAAAAGAAGCATTTGATGTATAAGGACAAAGGACATTATTATATATAAAGTAATATTGTAAAAGGTGGTATAAAAATGGTAGATATGCATATGCACACATTATATTCTGATGGAGATAAAACAGTAGAAGAAGTATTAAGAATGTGTGAAGAAAAGAAATTAGAATATATTTCAATAACGGATCATAACACAACTAAACAATATGGAGATGAAGCATTAGAAAAAAATATTTTTACTGGAAAAATAATAAAAGGTGCGGAGATGAATGCAACTTTTAACAATAAAAAAATTGAATTTCTTGCTTATAATATCAAAAATCTTGAACTTATAAATGAATGGTCTAATAAATTTTTTTCATATGATATATTAAAAGAAAAATTTGAAAGTGCTAAAAATAAGATAATTGATATATGCAATAAAAATAATCTTACGTATGACTTAAATGCAATCAGAAAAGATATTCCTGTTACTGATTTTTTTGTAGTATATATGTATTATGAACTAATAAAACATGAAGAAAATCTTGAAAAAATGGGAAAATGTGCAAGTACATTCAATGATTTTAGAAGAGATGGATTAGATAATCCTAATAGCATATTTTATATGGGAGCTGATAATTCGCCAAAGCCTATGTATAAAGATGTTGCTGATATAATTCATAAAGCAGGTGGTCTTGTATTTTTAGCCCATCCCTTTGAATATAAGCTCAATGATACAATAGATTTTATTAATGAATTAAGTAAAAATATTAAATTAGATGGAATTGAATGTTTTCATCCATCAGCTGAAATAGATAATAGAATAGAGATTCTTATTGAGTATGCAAGAAAGAACAATTTATTTATAAGTGGTGGAAGTGATTTTCATGGAGATAAGAAGCCTAATAATGAAATTGGAGGAGGTTCTGGAAGTTTAGAAATCCCAAAAGAATATATTGAGGAATGGGTAAATTTATAAAAATGGAGTTGAATAATGAATTTTAGAAAGATAAATAAAGAAGAATTTGAAAAATTAAAAAGATTATTTCCAGGCAATGAGAAAATGTGGATTAAGTATCTGGAAATGAGATTACAAGAATTTGACAAAAAAGAAATTGATGTATTTGTAATCGAAGATAACGGAATTTTTATAGGAGAAATAACTGCAGAGTATGTGAGTCATGAATTAGAAACCGAAACAATACCTAATAAAAGGGCTTACTTGTCGGCATTTAGAGTAGATAAAAAATATCGAAATCAAGGATTAGGGCAAAAGTTAATAAATTATTGTATAGAATATTTAGTAGAAAAAAGATATACACAATTTACAATAGGTGTTGAAGATGATAATAAAAATGCAAAACATATTTATTTTAAGTTAGGTTTCACAGATGCAATAGATAAAGGTGCAGGAGATGAGTTTGATCCTAGTGAGTATACTTTATATTTGATGGATGTGGAAAAATTAGAATTAGAGAAAGATATAGAAAAACTAATAATGGAAGGAAATTTTGGTACTAGTGTAAAATGCATAGTTAAAGTAACAGGTGGCTTATCTCATAGAATGTATAAGGTTGTGACAGATAAAGGAATTTATGCTGTTAAAGAGTTAAATCAAAGTATTATGAAGCGAGAAGAGGCATATTCTAATTTTGCATTTTCAGAGAAGGTTACAGATATTGCGAAAGCTAATGATATTCCTGCAATTGGAGCTGTAAAGATTGATAATGACATTATGAAAAAAGTAGGAAATAGTTATTTTATGGTATTTAACTGGGTAGATGGAGCAATATTAAAACCAAATGAAATTACAGAAGATCATTGTGAAATAATAGGAACTATACTTGCCCAAATACATAATATAGATTTTTCGAGTATTGAAAATGAAAATAAGGCAGAAGAAAATTTGAAGGTATTTGATTGGGATAAATATTTAAAATTAGCAGAAGAGAAGAACACGAAGTATAAGGAACTATTGAAAGGGAATTTGAATTTATTAAAACAAATAAACGAAAAATCGATTAGTGGAATGAATTATGCAAATGAAAATTTAGTGATAAGTCATAGAGATTTGGACAGAAAGAATGTAATGTGGCAAGGAAAAAGCCCATTTATTGTAGACTGGGAGGCAAGTGGATATGTAAATCCAACAATTGAGTTGATAAGCACAGCATATTATTGGGCTGGTGGAGAAACAGAAGAATTAGATATTTCTAAATTTGAAGTGTTTTTAAATAGTTATAAGGAACAATTAGAAAATGAAATTGATAAGAATTGTGAAATATTAACATATGCTGACTTTTATAGTGGTTTAAATTGGCTTGAATATAATTTAAAAAGATCAATGTGTATTGAAAATAATTATGATGAAGAGGAAATAAAATTGGCTACAAATGAAGTTATAAAATCTATTAATGATATAAGATATAATCTTAGTCAAATAGATAGAATTATAGGAATATTAAAAAAATATATATAAATGGAGGATTTGAAAAATGAATAATAGTGAAATTGTTGCACAACTTGCTTCTAACTTAATAGAAGCATCAGCGAGAAATACAGCTAGTTATGTAGCAGATAAAATAAAGGCTAGTAAAGCTAAGAAAAATGATAAAGAGACAATTAATGAATTAGAAGAGATTATACAAAATTTATTAAATGATAAAATAGAAATCCAAAGAATTGCTCAAGCATATGAACAGGAATTAACATCTCAAAAAATTACTGAAAAAGATATTGAATATATTACAAATAATTTATTACCTATTTTTAGTAAATTTATTCCTCAAGAAAAAGTAGGAGATTTAGAACAAATAAAATCTTTATTATCCGTAGAAACATTTACTATAATGCAATTATTAGGATTTAACTATAAAAGGGCAATAGGAGAGCCATTAACACTATTATTACAAAAAATTATAGAGTCAAAAATTCCAGCTGATTCAACTATAAATAGTCAATGGGCTTTAGCTATGACTAATATAGCACTAGATAAAGAGGCTACTAAAAGGTATTATAAATTGATTGGTAAAGAGTACATCGAAGATAATTGAGTAAATAAAAAAAATACTTGCAAAATCATTTAACTTATGTTAAATTATAACCATAGAATCAAATATAAAATACGATTATAAATACAGGCTCATATTTTTCGCACACGGAAGTGTCAAACGAGCCAATAAAAGATAGCAGATAAGAAATTATCTGTTATTTTTTTGTTCGCTTGTTTAAAAAAAGAAAAGTATATATAATATATATCAAGGATGTGAAAAAATGATAAAAATATGTGAAATATGTAATTCGAAATTTGAAACAAAAACGTCTACTAGAATTTATTGTTATAATTGCAGTGGAGAATCAACAAGAAGTGATAATAAAACTAGAAAACATCAGAAAACAATATTAAGAAGAAATATGAAAATACAAGCAATAAAGCTATTAGGTGGCAAATGTAGTATATGTGGATATAATAAATGTGTTGATGCTTTAGAATTTCATCATGAAGATCCAAAACAAAAAGAATTTAAATTAGGTTCAGGTAATACAATGTCATGGAAGGAATATAAAGCAGAAGCATTAAAGTGTAAATTAGTATGTTCAAATTGCCATAAAGAAATACATAGTAGATTAGGGTATATATATGATAAAGAGACATAAAGACGTTGCAAAATACATCAAAATAATGTATAATATAAAACATAATAAATAAAAGGAGACATACTTATATGGAAAGTATAAAATATTTTTTATACTTACTGGATGTAGATCCATTCTGGATCATAATAATCTTAATACTCTTAATTGTTCGTGGATTTTATCCATATAATTTGAAAGGAAAAAGTGTTAATACAGAAGATAAAGATGGAAATAAAGTAACAAAGTACTTTGAATATAAAGATTTATAAACATAATAAAAAAAGAATTGATGTAAAAACCAATTCTTTTTTTGTAATTCAAATAAAATAAAATTATAAAAAACAATAAATTGTTTATATAATTACCTAAATTAGTCTCCTAATTTAACTCCATTAGCATCTGTGTCAATGCTTCCTGTTAAGATTTGGATACCTTCAACTAATCCCCAAATTTCAGAAACTACAGCTAAGAATCCGCAGCTTAATAAAGAGATTAATAATTGAGCAATAGCTTTTCCAGTATAACCTAGGTAGAAGTTATGAACACCAAAAGCTCCTAAAAAGATACCAAGTAAACCAGCTGCTATTTTTGATTTTGGTTTAGCTGTTGAATTAGTTGTATTGTTAGATTCAACTTTTGTAGCTTCAACTTCTATTGTTTCATTGTTTTCTTTGTTTTTGCATTCATCGCAAACTTCGTTTTCAGTTTCTTTTCCGCAATATTTACAGAACATAAAAAATTCCTCCTTTAAATTTCTTCATACCTATATTATACATTATTCTACATAATTTTCAAGTAAAATACCAAAATTTCTTAAAATCGTTGTAAAATTTCATTAAAAATGATAAAATAAGAAACATAAAAAAACTTACAATTCATATATTAGAATCAAGAGGTGATGAAGATTGAATATGCAAAATGTATATGAAGATTTATGCAAAAATATGCCAAGTTTAGCTATAAAGCAAAATGAAGATATGTCAAAACATACAACTTTTAAAGTTGGTGGAAAAGCTGATATATGGATAAAAGTAAAAACAATAGACGAACTTAAACTTGTATTAAAATATGCTAAAGAAAATAATATTCCATTTTATATTGTAGGAAATGGAAGTAATTTGTTAGTTAAAGACAAAGGAATTCGTGGCATAGTTATAAAAATAGATTTTAATGAAATAGATATTCAAGAAAAAGAAGATAAAGTAATATTAAATATAGGTGCTGGTGTAAAACTAGGAATGTTGGCTAGCATGTTACAAAAAAATGGTATTGCTGGATTTGAGTTTGCATCACGGAATTCCAGGTACTATGGGTGGAGCAATATATATGAATGCAGGAGCTTATGGTAAAGAAATGAAGGAAATACTTAAAGAAGTAACTTGTATGGATGAAGAAATGAATATCCATACATTAAAAAATGAATATATGGATTTTTCATACAGACATAGTCGTTTTAAAGAAAACAAAGAAATTATTTTAAGTGCAATATTAGAATTAGAAAAAGGAAATCCAGAAGAAATAAAAGAAAAAATGGATTTATATAGAGTTTCAAGAATAGAAAAACAACCAATAAATATGCCTAGTGCAGGAAGTACATTTAAAAGAGGAAACAATTTTATAACAGCACAATTAATAGATGAAGCGGGTTTGAAAGGTTACTCTATAGGAGGAGCACAAGTCTCTTTAAAACATGCAGGTTTTATTGTTAATACAGGAGATGCAACTGCAGAAGATATTTTAAATTTGGTAGATTACGTAACGAAAGTAGTTTACGAAAAGTTTGGAAAAATAATAGAACTTGAGGTAGAAGTAATAGGAGAATAAAACGAAAAAATAATAAAAGCAAAATAAAAAAACAGAAAATATTAGAATAGAACAATAGAAAAAAAGAGTAATAGGAGGAAAAAATGAAAGGTTTTTTTAAATGGTTTAAAAGAGAAGCAAAAATGAAAAGATGGATGCTATTAATTGTAATAGGTATTTTTCTTGCTTGTTATGGTATGGTATTCTTATTAACAGGAAAGCAATTAGGCTTTGGAGATATAGCTAAAATAATTGTTAGCTTTGTTGCAGGTTTTACACTTGTAATTATAGGTAACATTTTTATGCAAAGAAGAACACTAGAACTATTAGTGCAAGAGACAGATACAAGAGATGAAGCAAAAGGAGGACAAGTAAAATCTCTTATATTTAATAAAAAAGTATATGATGAAGGACCAAATATTGTTGTTATAGGTGGTGGTTCAGGTCTAGATTCTGTACTAAAAGGTCTAAAAAACTATACAAGTAATTTAACAGCAATAGTTACTGTATCTGATTACGGAGAAAAAATTACAGATTCTAGAAAAATGCTAGAATCTATGCCTCTAGATGATATAAAAAGTAGTTTTATTGCATTAGCAGAAAATGAACCAGTTATGAATGGAATAATGAATTACAAATTTACTCAAGGAAAATTAAAATCATTATCTTTCGGTGATATTTATTTATTAGCAATGAAAGAATTATATGGTGACTTTACAGCATCAATAGAGCAATCTAAAAATGTATTAAACATGGTAGGAAAAGTACTTCCTGTTACATTAGAACCAATAGATATATGTGCAGAATTAGAAGATGGAACAATCATAAAAAATAGAGAGCAAATACCAGAAATGGTAACAAATAAAGTAAGTAAAATAAATCGTATATTTATAAATCCATCAAATTGCAGTCCTGCTCCAGGAGTATTAGATGCTATAAAAAATGCAGATGCAATTATCATAGGCCCTGGAAGCCTTTATACTAACGTAATTCCAAACTTACTTGTAAAAGGCGTAGCTAAAGCAATAAAAGAAAACAAAGGATTCAAAATTTATATTAGTAATATTATGACAGATCCAGGACAAACAGATAACTACTCATTAGCAGATCATATTAAAGCAATTAAAGAGCATGCAGGAAGCGGAATTATAGATTATTGTATATATGATACTGGAGAAATTGTACCAGAATTTATAAGAAGATATAACAGAGAAGGTGCTGATTTAGTAGAACAAGATACAGCAAGAGCAAAAGAAGAAGGAATAAAATTATTACAAAGAAACTTATCATATATTGATGGAGAATTTATACGTCATAATCCAGATGCTATAGCATCTTCAATAATTGAACTTGTATGTGAAGATTTGAAATTTAGAGATATGCAAAATGATGCACAATATTTAATGTTAAATTCAAGATTAAAAGAAACAAAGAAAAAATTGAAAGCAACTAAAAAAGATAAAGTAAGCAAAAGAGAAGATAAAAAAGGAAAAAGAGCACCAAGACCAAAGAGTAAATTTGCAGAAAAATATAATGATAGAATTATATCAATAAAAGAAAGCGATGAAAAAGCACTAAAAAGGAAACAAGCAAAATTAAAAGAAAAAGCAAGAATAGCCGAAAAAGCTAAATTAAGCGAAACTAAAAAACAAGAAAAAACTAAAACAGCAAAAACAACAACTAGAAAAAATAGTAAAACACAAGAATAGAATACAAGAAATTAGTAATATAAAGAACAAAAGAAAAAATGGAGGAAAATATGAAATATACCAATGTCAACTTTGAAGAAGGAATAGAAAAAGAATGGATTATTACAAATGGAATAGGTGGATTTGCAAGTTCAACTATGATAGGTGCAAATACAAGAAGATATCATGGATTATTAATAGCACCCATTACACCACCAGCTAGAAGACATCTTATTCTTTCTAAAGTAGATGAAAGTATAGAAATAGATGGAACAAAATATGACTTATATACTAATGTATGTAAAAACTACATTTCACAAGGATACAAATATCTAAAAAGTTTTGAAAAAGAATACATTCCTATTTATACATATGAAGTAGAAGATGTTATTATAAAAAAATATATATGTATGGAATATGGCAAAAACACAGTTGTTGTATATTATCAAATATATAATAAAGACCACGAAACAAAGCTAACATTAACACCTGTAATGAACTTTAGAGATTTCCACGCAGAAACTTATAATCATGAATTTACAATAAAACAAGAAGAAAAGAATAGAAAATTAAAAGTAGAACTAGATGGACAAGCACAAACACCTATATATATGTATAGTACAGATGGCAAGTATATTACACACCAAAATGATAGTTTTAGAAATATGTTTTATATAGAAGAAGAAAAACGAGGTTTTTGTGCAGAAGAAAATCATGCGATTCCAGGTAGATATGAAATAGAAATTAAACCGAATGAGAATAAAGAAATAACATTTGTTACGTCATTAGAATCAAATATAGAAGAAATAGATGGAAAAAAAACAATAAGCAAAGAAATAGTTAGAATAGCAGAGCTTGTTTATGAATCAAATTTAATAGATAAAGCTAAAGAAAAGGAAAATACAGAATATACACAACTAATAAGAAATTTTATAATTTCAGCAGATAATTTTATAGTGTATAGACCAGCTTTTAGGTTACACACAATTATTGCAGGTTACCCATGGTTTTTAGACTGGGGAAGAGATACATTAATTTCTTTTGAGGGACTTCTTTTAAAAACTAGAAGATTTGAAATAGCTAAAGAAGTATTACTAACAATGATAAGAGATGTAAAATTTGGGTTAGTACCAAACGGTTATTCAGGATATGATAATCGTCCATTATATAATAGTGCAGATAGTTCACTTTTATTATTTGAACAAGTAGAAAAATATTTAAATTATACAAATGACGAAACATTTGTAAAAGAAAAAATGTATCCAGTATTAGAAAAAATAATAGAGAGTTATGCAGAAGGAATAGATGTAGACGAAAATGACATTTATTTAGATGAAGATGGATTGATTTCTTCAGGAAGTCCAAATATACAAAATACATGGATGGATGCTAAAATAGGAAGTTATGTAGTAACGCCAAGAAATGGAAAAGCAGTAGAAATTAATAGCATGTGGTATAATGCCTTAAAAATTATGGAAGAATTAACTTTAAAATTTGAAACTAAGCAAAAGGCAAATAAATATAAAAAAATGTCAGAATTATGTAAGAAATCTTTCATAGAAAAATTCTACAACAAAAAGAGAAAATGCTTATATGATGTATTAGGAGATAGTAAAATAAGACCAAATCAATTATTTGCATTAAGCCTTACTTATCCAGTGCTAGATCCAAAATCAGAGATAGCAAAAGAAATGTTTAATACAGTAACTAAGAAATTATTAAATAACTATGGATTGAAAACATTAGCAAAAGGCGAAGAAAATTATGTAGAAGTATATGAAGGAGACAGCTTTAGAAGAGATATGAGTTACCACCAAGGAATTACTTGGCCATGGCTTTTAGGAATATACTACAATTCATTTAAGAAAATATTAGAAGCAAGCAATAAAACAGAGAAGAAAGAGCTACAAGAAAAATATAACAAGTTTGTACAAAATGTAAAAAACACATTTATAAAAGAATTCAATGAAGGTAAGACAATAGGAGGAATATCTGAATTATATGATTCAGCAAAACCTTTTGAATCAAAAGGAACAATAAATCAAGCATGGAGTGTAGCAGAAGTATTTAGAATAATTTTGGAGAATTAGAAAATCATGTTAACCATTGATAATTTAGAAAAAGATTTAAAAGAAGGAAAACTAAATAGCATTTATCTTTTATATGGGGAAGAACTATTCCTTTTAGAATCATGCTTAAAAAAAATAAAGAACAATTTTGGTGAAAGAAAAGCAGGAATAAACGAAGTAAAAATAGATGAAACAAATGTGAGCTCAATAATATCAGATATAGAAACACCAGCATTTGGGTATGAAAAAAAATTAATTATTGCAAGAAACACTGGACTATTCAAAAAAGAAGGTAGAAAGAAAACAGGAATAAACACAGAATTAGTAAAAAAAGTTGCTGAATATATAAAAGAGAATATAGAAATAATAAGAGAATCAGTAGTACTTGTTTTTGTGGAAGAAGAAGCGGAAAAAAATGAACTATATAAAGTAATAGACAATGTGGGAATAGTATGTGAGTTTAGCGAATTAAAACCAGTTCAAATTGCTACAAGAATGAAAGCAATAACAAAAGCATATGGAGTTAGTATAGATGACATTACTATAAAATATTTTATAGAATGTTGTGGAACTAATATGCAAAGATTAATAAATGAAATAAGAAAATTAATAGAGTATGCAGGTACAAATGGAGAAATTACTAAAAAAGATATAGATCTATTATGTATAAAACAATTAGATAGTGTTATATTCGATTTAACAGATAATTTAGGCAATAAAAAAGTAAGTAAAGCATTAGAAGTATTAAACAATTTAATATATCAAAAAGAACCAATTCAGAAAATATTAATTACGTTATATAATCATTTCAAAAAATTATATATTACTAAAATAGCACAAAAAGAAAATAGTAATATAGCAGAATGTCTAAATTTAAAGCCAAATCAAATGTTTTTAGTAACAAAATATAAGACACAATCAAACTATTTTAGAGAAGAAGAACTAAAAAATATTATAGAAGAATTAATAAACTTAGATTACAACTACAAAATAGGTCAAATAGATTTAAATGTTGGATTAGAATCTATATTATGCCGTTATTGTTCATAAATTAATTTTAGAGACGGGTCACAAAATTTAAAAAATTAAATTTTTAAGCTTGTACCTAAAATTTACGAATAAAAAAACTCCTTTTTCAAATAATAAGAAAAAGGAGTGATTTTTTATGTACAATTTTAGAACAGATTTAGCAGATGAGAGAAGAGATTTATATAGAAAAGCAAATAGTATAGAAAACGAAGTTAATGGTATAGAAACTGATGTAGAAGATGTAAACGAAAAAATAAAAGTAACAAGAGTAAAAATTACGAATGAAAAAGGAGAACAAGCAATAGGAAAACCAAAAGGGGATTACATCACTATAGATATAAAGAAAATCAATTTGTTAACAGATGAAGAACTAGAAGAATCTTCAAAAGTTTTAGCAGAAGAATTGAAAAAGTTAATAGGTGAAAAAATTGAATTTAAAGATGATGTATTAATAGTCGGGTTAGGAAACGAAGAAGTGACACCAGATGCTTTAGGACCAAATGTAATAAAAAATGTAGAAGTAACAAGGCATATCATAAATTATTTGCCACAATATATAGATGAAAATGCAAGACCTGTAAGTGCTATTGCACCAGGAGTTTTAGGAACAACAGGAATAGAAACATTAGAAATAATAAAAGGAGTTGTAGAACATATTAAACCTAAACTCTTAATAGTAATAGATGCATTAGCATCAAGAAGTATGGAAAGGATAAGTTCTACAATTCAAATATCAAATACTGGAATAGTGCCAGGGGCAGGAGTAGGAAACACTAGAAAAGAAATATCTATAAATACTTTAGGAATTCCTGTAATAGCTATAGGAATTCCAACAGTTGTAGAGACAGCAGTTGTAGTAAATGATGCATTAAACATTTTTATAGAAAAACTACAACAAGAAGCAAAATCAAATGATTATTTAAATGAATTAAAAGAAAAAGACAACTATGAAGAGATAAAAGAAGCGTTACTTCCAAAAGAATTTAATTTTATAGTAACACCAAAAGAAATAGATGAGCTCGTATTAAGTATGTCAGAAGTAGTTGCAAAAGGAATAAATATGGCGTTATAAATTATATAAAAAAATCCAATATAAATTACTATATTGGATTATAATGCAATGTGTAAAAAATATAGAATTAGTAGGTGCAAAGGGTAGAAAATATAAAAGAAATATTTTGCCTTTGGACCTTCTTTTTTGTTATAAAATAAAATAAAAATAAGAGATAACGCTGTAAAAATAACACATTGTATGTAAATATACCATAAAAAAGGAGTAGCAATTATATCTGGCACAAATCTTAAAAAGCATAGAACAATGGTGATAATTGCCATAGGTACTTTTTTATCTTTAAAAAAGTAAAAGCAAAACATTAATAAAATACCAAAAGCACCATAATCTACATGTATAAAATAAGCTATAATACTTGTTAAAATAACAAATAAAAATCCTAATACCTTGTTTTTACATTTATCGTAAAGAAATAAAGCAAGCAAGCCTAAAAATAAAGTAAAAAATATATTAAGAGTAAGTATTTCCTCAGTAAATGTAGATAAAAAAAGCATAAAAGGAATTTGAGAAATGCAAGCAAAAATAAACAATTTTAACATATGCTTTTTTAAATCCTTAGTATAAATATATCCTTGAACAGCTTGGAAAGCAAAAATAGGGAAGGCAATTCTTCCAATTAAATTACAAAAAGAAAATTTGCCAATAATAGCATCTCCAACATGATCAAATAACATGGTTATAACACCAATAATTTTTAAAATAAAACTTGTCATTAAATTCACCCAAAAACATTATCTAATAAAACAAAATAAAAATCAAGTAAACAAAAAAATATCTTGCATAAAATAATTAATTGATATACAATAATTACAGATTTTACAAACGAGGAGGAAGTTTTTTATGTCTAACGTAAAATTAGAGCTAAAATACACTAAAATAGATACAAAAGAAATAATGAAATATAAGGAAAAAGTTCAAGAAATACATCAAAAACTACAAGAAAATAAAAACAAAGAAGAGGAATTTTTAGGTTGGATAGATCTTCCAACTAAATATAATAAAAAAGAATTTGAAAAAATAAAAAAATGTGCTAAAAAAATTAGAGAAAATTCAGAAATATTAGTAGTAATAGGAATAGGTGGCTCTTATTTAGGAGCAAGAGCAGTAATAGAAAGCTTAACACATACTTTTTATAATTTACTACCAAAAGAAGAAAGAAAATCACCACAAATTTTATATGTAGGAAACAATATTAGTGGTAAATATCTTGAAGATTTAGTAGAATTGATAGGAAATAGAGATTTATCTGTAAATGTAATATCAAAATCTGGAACAACTACAGAACCAGCTATAGCATTTAGATTTTTCCGTGAATTTATGGAAAATAAATATGGGATAAAAGAAGCAAGGAAAAGAATATATGTTACAACAGATAAAGAAAAAGGAGCATTAAAAACACTTGCAGACAAAGAGGGGTATGAAACATTTATTATTCCAAACAATGTAGGTGGAAGGTATTCTGTACTAACACCAGTAGGACTTCTTCCAATCGCAACTGCAGGAATAGATATAGACAAGTTAATGAGTGGAGCAAGATTTGCTGAAGAAAAATATAACGATGAGAATTTAAAGTATAATGATTGCTATAAGTATGCTGTTGCAAGAAATTTGCTATATAAAAATGATAAAAATATAGAAATATTAGTAAGCTATAAGCCAAATTTACATTATTTTATAGAATGGTGGAAGCAACTATTTGGAGAAAGTGAAGGAAAAGACGGAAAAGGAATTTATCCATCTGGAGCAGAATTTACAACAGACTTGCATTCATTAGGACAATACATACAAGAGGGAAGAAAAAACTTATTTGAAACAGTTATAAATGTTGAAAAAGAAGAATCTAACATAAAAATAAATGTAGATGAAGATAACTTAGATGAAATAAATTATTTAGCAGATAAGACTATGGACTATGTAAATAAAAAAGCAATGGAGGGAACAATAAATGCACATGTAGAAGGTGATGTGCCAAACATTGTTATAAACATGGAAAAGATAGACGAAGAGACAATAGGACATTTAATTTATTTCTTTGAACTTGCTTGTGCAATGAGTGGAAAAATATTAGGAGTAAATCCATTTAATCAACATGGAGTAGAAAAATATAAAACAAATATGTTTAAATTACTTGGTAAACCAGGATATAATAAATAAAAAGATTTATAATATAAAATAAAAGAGAGAATTAACAATTCTCTCTTTTGGAGTTTTTCTATTGTTATTCAAAAATCATAGGATATAACACAAGATTAAAAATAAATCCTATGAATACTATTGCAAAAAAAACTATTAGTAATAGCAATACACTTATATTTGCAGATGTTATACTTATAAATATAAGCGTTGCAATAGTAACACCAATACCATATCCAATAGAAGTAATAATGTTGTTAAATAAATATTTTTTTAAATATCTAACAATCCGTTTCATAAAGTAACCTCCATATAATTAATATAATATATTATAACAAAAATTAGTATAAAATACAAGGTTTATATTAAATAATATACCAATATTTATAATTCATTTATGATAATGTCTTAATAAATCATTTAGGAAAATGTCTTAATTT
>USDF01000029.1 GCA_900553405.1 uncultured Clostridium sp.
TGAAGCACAAATACCAGCAAACTTACAACATAATGCATCAGCATATGGAAATTATACAGTGTACTTTAACAATAACTTAGAAACTGGAACAATACAAGATAAGGAAAGTTCAGTAAAAGTAGGAGTTACAACAGGTAGAGGTCCTATAATAGAAACAAGTATATCTTCAAATACAACAGAAGAAGTAGCAACAGGTAAATTTATTAAATACACTGTAAAAGTAAAAAATGCAGGAGCAGAAGTTATCGAAAATGCTAAAGTAACAGTAGATTTACCACAATATTTAAGTATAATTAATTTCTTTGAAGGTGAATCAGGACAATATACAAAAGACTATACAAGCACACAATATGTTAATGAAATTGGTTCAATAAAACCAAACGAAGAAATTACAAAATCATTCTGGGTAGTAGTAAACAAATTAACAGTAGAAGACATTTGTAAAGATGAATCTCATTATGAAACATACGAAGGAACTAAATATCATAAACAAGATATAACACATAATGACAATGAATACAAAGTTACAGCTTCTTTAAAGGCAGTAGTTACAGCTAAAGATTTAGCAAAAGCTATACAAAGTTCTGAAATTACAACTATAGTAAAAAAAGCTTACTTTAATATTTCAACAGGTACAACTACAAATGGAATTGAAGTACTAAATGAAGGTGATAAATTTGTATACAACATTTCAGTAAAATTATATGATTCAGATAAAACAGCTAAAAATACAATTTTAAGAGTAGTAATTCCAAGTGAATTAGAATATGAAAAAGCTGAAATAAGCAAATTTAATAGTGAAACAGATTCATATGATGTAATAACAGACGGAATCAACTTTAACGAAAAAAATAGAGAATTAACAATCAATTTAGGAGATGTAACTTATGATGATAACAGAAAAATTGAAATTACTTCTAAAGTTAAAGCTCTAAATGATGGCGAATATGAAAAAGTTATAAATAGTGTAGCAATAATATCTGCAGATGGAATAGAAGCAGAAACTTCAAACCCTATTTTAGATACTATTAGTAGAGAAGGATTAGAAGTAACACAAACAGCTAGTATTCCAGACGGAAATACTTTATCTGCAGGAGAAAAATTTAGCTATAAATTCACAATAAAAAATATTGGTGGAAATATAATTAGTAATTTAAAATTAACAGATAATCTACCAAAAGAAGTTGAATATATAAACACAACTTATACAATTGCCGGAGAAACAAAAACTATTAACAATATAGATAGTGAAAACAAAACAACTTTAAGTATAAGCATTCCAAAAGGAGAAACAGCTGTAGTTACTATAAATGCTGTAGCAAAACAAATTGAACAAAAAACAAAAATAGAAAATAATGCAACAATTACAACTGATACAATAAATGTAGAAACAAATAAAATATCTCATATTATAGAAGCAACAGAATATGAAAAACCAGGAGATATTACTACAATAGTAAGAAAAATAAGTGGGCAAGTTTGGAAAGATGAAAATAATGATGGTATTAAAGATGAAAATGAAACAAGAGTAGCAGGTGTAGAAGTACTATTATTTAATAATCAAACAGGAACACTTTTAACAGATAATGATGGAAATATTTTAAAAGTAGTTACAGATAAAGATGGAATGTATACTTTCCAAAATGTTTCAAAAGGTAAATACACAGTAATTTTCTTATATGATACAGCAAATTATAGTGCTACATCATATAGAAAACAAGGTGTAGATGATACTAAAAACTCTGATGCTATAGATAGTAAAATATCAATGAACGGAGAAGAAAGAGTAGCAGGTATTACAGAAGAAATAGATGTAACAGATAGTAATATTTACAATATAGATTTAGGTCTAATTTCAAATCCTAAATTTGATTTAAGATTAGATAAAACGGTTACAAAAATAACAGTTCAAGATGGCAAAAACACAGACATATATGACTATAAAAATGTAAAAGTAGCTAAAAAAGACTTAATAGGAAAAGACGTAAATAATACAAGTATTATAGTTGAATATAAATTAAGAGTAACAAACGAAGGTGCAATATCAGGATATGTTAAAAAGTTAGTAGATTATATGCCAAGTGAAATGAAATTCAATTCAGAATTAAATAAAGATTGGTATACATCAGAAAATGGAATTCTTTACAATTCAAGTTTAGCAAATACTTTAATAAATCCAGGAGAAAGTAAAGAAGTAACATTAGTATTAACTAAAAAAATGACAGAAGAAAATTTAGGGTTATACCATAACACAGCAGAAATCTATGAAGCTTATAATGATTTAGGAATACAAGATACAGACTCAACACCAGGAAACAAAAAAGAGGGAGAAGATGATATATCTTCAGCAGATGTTTTAATTACACTTAAGACTGGTAAAACAATAACATTCTTTGGATTATCAATAGTAATTATTGGATCTATTGCAGTTGGAGCATACTTTGTTAAAAAGAAAGTATTAAGATAGGAAGGGGTGAACTTTAGTGAGTAGAAAAATTAAACTAATTATTGCAGTAATTATAACAATATTTACAATAGCATTATTAGCTGGTAGTGTAAGTGCATTTTCACCTATAAATCAGACACCAATTTATCCACAAGTTCAAGATGGACACTGGTATTTCTGTAAGCAAAAAGGTGGAGCGGTTAGATTTACACAATTCAGCCCAAGTTTTTATGAACAGACAACCGTTTATAATGTTAACGAAGCATCAATAGAACATGCGGGAGGAATGATAAGAGATAGTATAAAAAGACAATTAAGAGAAAAACTACAAGAATTAGCAGACTTTGCTAGGCCAATTCCATCTAATAGTGTACAACTAAAAGATTATAATGGAGACTTTACTTCAGATGAAGACATAAACTATGAGAATTTAGTTGGAGCAAAAGTAGCTATGACACCAGTACTAAATCCTAGTGGTTCAGCTACTACTATAGAAAATACTAGAACAGCTTATACATTTAGTTCTGGAGCAGATGTAAGTCCATTAGTACAAGGATTCAAAAAAGGTAATTATACAGGTTCAGTTAGCGACACAGCAACTGAAAGTAATATACAAGATTCTTTATGGAATGACCCTACTTTTAATGAAGGAAGAATTTTAGGGGGAAGTACTTTATACACAGAATCTTTAGATTACGAGAATTGGTATAAAAATAATAATATAGGATCAAACTATGATGCTAAAATAAATGCAAATGATGCACAAGTTATTGCAAATAGAACAGAAGGAACATATATTATAGGACCATATAAGGTTACATACCCAGAGGATAATAGATTTTCTTATATAGAAGATTTATATGTAATAACAGATAAGTCTTCTAGAGTAGAACCTATGGAAATACTATTTGAAAGTAAAAGTAATGATAAACCATATCCAAGTACAGGAGAAACATTCTTTGTTAAGTTTAGCGCAGCAGGTAACCCAACAAAAGCAGGTTTACACATAGACTTTGCATACATTCAAACAAGTAAAGCAACATATCAAAGATATAGCGGAAACGGAGACATCTATGAGTTTTATGGAGAAATTAAAAAAGATTTTGATAGGCATGAATATGATTGGAAAGAGGTAAAAAATCATGTAACAGGCGAATATGAGTTGAAAGATTTTGGATCAGACTATTACAATTATTATGGCGAAATTAAGCTAAGAAAAATAGGTAACTATAAAGCACAATTAACTGCTATGCTAGTTACAGACGAAAGAATATGGACTAGAAAGTCATTAGAAACTGAAATAAATTCTTTAGATTTAACAATGGAACTTGGTGGATATGTTTGGGAAGATGCAAAAAGCGGAAAAGAAAGCGTTTCAAATGGAAAATATAATAAAGATGAAGGCGATAGACCAATACCAAATATGTTAGTAACATTATATAGACAAGATGGTACACAAATATCAACTACAAGAACAGATGTAAATGGAAAATATTTATTCCAAAAATTAGATGCAATGTACCAATACTATGTAAAATTCACATATAATGGTCAATACTATCAACCAGTAACTTTTGCAGATTCAACAACATGGGGAACAGCAGATTGGCAAGCAAATTCAAATGCCAAAGATAGAAGAGCAGAAAGAGAAGGCTATAATGTTAAATTTGAAAAAATAGGTTCATCACCTGCAAATTATAAAGGTACAAATGGATATAACAAAACATATACAAAACAAGAATTATTATCAGCAGGAGTTATAGATGAGTTTGGTAACTTAATTGGTGGAAGTGGATCTATGGTACAATATGTACAAGATTGTATGATAGATGCTTATACAAATGCAGATGGAGCAAATGGGCTATATCCAGTAAAAGATGTATTTGTAATAGATACATTCCAATATCCAAGTAGATTAACACCAAAAGCAGATTTATTATACCCTAGTGCATATTATATCAATTTAGGTGTTGAAAGAAGAGAAGAATCTGACTTAGCAATTAAGAAAGACGTAGAAAAAGTAACTTTAGAAATAAATGGACAAACACATACATATACATATGACACATTAGAAAACAAAGCAAATGCAGAAAATCAATGGGATATTAGTGTAAGACTTTCAGATGCATACTATAACACAAATTATTCAAGAGAATTATATAAATCAGATTATATTTATAAAGCAAGTATGTATGGAGAAAGAACTGCAGAACTTGGTAAAACTAAAAAAGATGAATTACAAGTATATGTAACATATAAAATAATGGTACGTAATCAAGCCATGAGTATACAAGCAAAAGTAGATGAATTAGTAGATTACTACGACCAAGACTTAGAATATGTAGATAATCGTTCATATATAGAAATAAAACGTGGCGAAAACCAAGGCAAATATGCCGTAAAAGCAAGTAGCACAAGCAGATATGAACAAGTATCTTCAGAAACAAGAACAACAATACCAGGATATGACAACTTATATGTAACAGGATTAGATGATAAATATTTAACAGCAGGACAAACAGCATACGTATACTTAACATTTAAAGTAAAGAAAGATACAATAGACGGAGAAGATTGGGTAAGATTAGATGAAGAATTAGTATCAGGATCAGCAATTGGCGTAGGTAAAGAAAACATTGTAGAAGTAAATGGATACTCAACAAGATATGCACCAGGAACAACAGTACCAAATGTTGGAGATGTAAGCTTAAAACCAGCCGGAATAGTAGATAGAGATTCAAATTCTGGTAACTTGAATCCATCTGATGTACCAAAAGACGGAACAATCAAATATGAAAACTTTGAAGATGATACAGATAAGGCACCAAATATTAGAATAATACTATATAGAAATGATGATGCTACAAGAGTAATTTCAGGTTCTGTATGGGAAGATGAAAGAAATAAAACAATAGAAGTAACAACAACTGGTGACGGAGTTAGAAATGACAAAGAAACATTAATAAATGGTGTAACAGTACAATTAGTAGAACTAATGGAAAATGGTACAGAATTTGTATGGAGAGAATTTGGTAATGGTGCAGGTTCAGGATTACAAAAATCAGAAACACCAATTATAAACTATAGAGATTTAATATCAAATTATGAGTTTGCAGATTCACATGATGGACAATATGCATTCAAATCATTTGTACCAGGTAAGTATGTAGTAAGATTCATTTATGGAGATACAATAAAAACAGTAGCACCAAGTTCATTAGGAGGAGCAAACGAAAAATCATATAATGGACAAGATTATAAATCTACAACATATCAAGAAGGTATTGAACAAGGTGAAGAATATGTATGGAGAAAAGCTTCTACATGGAACATGGGACAAGAAACATTAGGCGAAGAAGTTAGAAAAGTATTAGGATATGACAAAAATACAAGTAGCCAAAATGAAACATTTACTTACCTTTATGATATAACAGAGTCAGATAAGAAAAATAATGTATCAGATGCGAAAGATATAGAATCTCGTAGAAATGAAGTAATAAATTATTCAAATGTAGGAGTTACAAATTATATTGCAGAAGTATTAGCTTCTCATAAAGCAGACTATACTACAATGAATGATAGAAATACATTACTAAAAGATTTAATGGCAAATACAAATATGAAAGCAGAAACAGGAGTAATGGTAATAGAATTAGAATATGACCAAGTAGGAAGTGACGGAAATAAGAAAGATAATTCTTACAAAATTACAAATGTAGACTTAGGACTAGAAGAGAGAGCTAAGGCACAACTTTCAATAAACAAAGAAGTGGCAAATGTTAAACTTACATTATCTGACGGAAGAATATTATTTGATGCACAAAATACAGCACAAAATGTGTTATGGAGAAAACATGAAACATACAAAGTAGGCTATAAAGGTAACCTAATTAATGGTATTGAAGAAATTAGAAATAGTAACAAAAATAAAACAGGTTTAATTCAATTAAGTATGGATGAAGAATTGATGCATGGAGCAACAATTACAATTACATACCAAGTTACAGTAACAAACGAAGGGGAAGTAGATTATAAAGATAATTGTTTCTACTATACAGGAAAAGTTAAAGACAGAAATACAGTAGTAACAACAAAAGCAGACCAAGTATTAGATTATGTTGCAAATAACTTACAATTCAATGCAAGTGAAAACAGCAATTGGAGAGTAATAAATAAAAATGATATAGCATCACAAGGTTTAGTAAATTCTTCACTTAAAGATGCAATAGAGCAATATAATACAATAATAATTACTGATAATTTAGGAGCTGAATTAATACCAACTCTATATAAAGAAAAAGTAGATAATAAAGCTACAAATAGTACAACAGTACCATTAGTATTAACACAAACAATTACTTCAGAAAATAGCACAGACGATTTGACATATAGTAATATTGTAGAAATTGTAAAAACAAGCAACACAGTTGGTAGAAGAAATGAGTACTCTGTAGTTGGAAATCAAGATCCAACAAAAGCACCACAAGAATTAGATTCAGACAAAGCAGAAGTAGTTAAAATTTTACCACCATTTGGTGACACAGCAAGATATATTACAATAGGTGCAATTATAATAGTAGCAATTGCAATTGGAGCTGTAGGAATAATCTTTATTAAAAAGAGAATATTGACAAAATAATATGATACAAAAATAGTTGGTTTTTAGCTAAAAAACCAACTATTTTTTTGTTGTAAATTATTGACATATTTTAATGAAAATGATAAAATTTTACACATAAGTAACAAATATGTGAATTAATTATTTCAACTTTAATAAGGAGGAAAAAAAGTATGAAAGAGAATGAAAAATTGCGGTTAGAAGAAGATGCAAGAGAAAATGCTAACTCGCAGGAAGAAGCAGTTACAACTGAAGAAGGTATGAAAGACGAAACTGAAGTAGTAGAAGAGAAAGAAGTCAATGAGTTTGATTCAGAATTAAACAATGAAGAAGACGAAAACTCTTCAAAGCGGAAAGTCTTAATTTTCAGTATTGTGGGTGTAATAGCTTTAGCACTTGTAATTGTTTTGTGCATTGTATTTGCAAATTCTGCAAGAGAAAACAAACAGGAAGAAACAGCTAATCAGCAAAGCAATGCCGAAGTGAAAACAGAACAACAGCCCATAATTGTTGTAGAAGAAAGTACGCCGGAGCCGACAGAAAAAACTACTCCGGAACCTACTACAAAGCCTGTAGAAATGGTATCTTGGGAAGAGTGGGCATCACAACCTGGCGAAGAAGAACCCCATTTAGTAGTGTGGAATGAGGAAAAAGGTAAGCAATTAATTATTGAACCAGATTCAGAATATACTCTTGAAGAAGGCGATAGATTAGCTGTATCTGTTTCGCTCCCCGATGAAAAACTAGAAGCAATGGGAGATGTATATGTTTCTTCAGAGATAACAGGAGATACTACAAAACAAAAAATTGTTCAAACTGAATATGGACAATATTGGGAAGTAATATTGGAAGAAAAAGGTTTTAATGATGTCTATTATGCTTTCGATGATTCACCTTATATGTATTACATCGAAAAATAATAAAAAATATTTTTCATACTAAAACTGAATATTGAAAAAGCTATAATTTGGCTTGCAAAAGGAGTAACTTTTTTAGTTGCTCCTTTTAATTTTAATTTTCTCATTTATTGGTAGAGAAAACCAGATTAATAATTTTCCTACAAACTATTGTATTTTATGCCATTTTACGATAAAATAAATAGAAACAAATGAGAAATAAAAAATAAAAAAGAAATAATATAAAAAAATATATCACAAGTTGTAAAAAACTTTTTTAATTTTCGTATCTAAAACGACAAATAATTAATTTTTTTTATACTAAAATAGGACAAGCAAAACAAAAACGAATAATTAAAAAAGTATGAGGTGGTAAAGGATGTTTCAAAATATAGCAAGGGATTTTGAAGAGAACCAAAATTCCTATGAGGATGTTGAATTAAATAAAAAAGAAAAGATAAAAGAAGCAATAAAAAAATGTATATCTAAAAAAATGATAATGGTATACATTATATCTTTCTTACTTTCATGTGTTAGTTTTAATATAAACAAAGAACTAGCACCTTTTGGAATAGCAATACTAGTAGCAATTTTAAGTAATTGTATTCCAATAGGAATAGCAAGTATATTTGTAATAACAGGAACTAGCATTTGTTTTGGTGGGTCATCAACTTTAAATTTACTATTAACACTATTTTTAGTATTTGTTAGTATTTTAATAAAATCACCAAAATATGAAGAAGAAAAAGGCGAAAAGAGAAAACTAGGTTTACGTTTATTTATAAGTTGTTTATTAGTGCAAGTAGTACCATTATTTTTTAAACAAATAGTAATATACGATTTATTATTTGCAGTTATTTATAGCATAGCAGCTTTCATATTCTACAAAATATTTTCTAATAGTATAGATATAATTACAAATATAGGAGAAAAAAGAGCATATTCTATTGAAGAGGTAATGGGAGCAAGCTTAATGTTAGCCATTTGTGTATGTGCAATAGGAGATGTAAATGTATTTGGATTTAGTGTTAGAAATATTTTATGCATCCTAGTAGTACTAGTAATGGGCTGGAAAAATGGTATTTTAGTAGGGGCAACTTCAGGTGTTACTATAGGTAGTGTAGTAGGAATTATTGGAGGAGGAGAACCTATAATAATTGCTACATATGCGCTTTCAGGAATGATAGCAGGAATATTTAATCGTTTAGGAAAAATAGGAGTAATAATAGGCTTTGTATTAGGAAATGTACTTCTTACATATGTTTCAAATGGAAATACATCTTCTATAATAGCTTTCCAAGAAATATTAATTGCTTCATTAGGATTACTTGCAGTACCTAAAAACGTAAAAATAGATATAGAAGATTTATATGGAAAAGTAAAATTATTGCCAGATGGTGCAGATAGAACTTTAGAGGAAAACAAAGATACAATTTACAAATTAAATAGTATGTCTGAAACAATATATGAAATGTCAAAAACGTATAAAGAAGCAGCAGCCACAATAGTAGATGAAGAAGAACTTAAAAAACAAGAAGAAGATAATTTAAGTATTTTCGAAAGAGAATTAGAAAACGACTTAGAAGGACTAGAAGAAAATATATTATTTGATGATATATATTCACCAGAAGACAATTTAGTAGAAGATATATTTAACTTATTATTAGATAATGAAAGAATTAACAGAAGAGATTTGTTAGATGTTTTAGCAGCACATAATAATTATATAATAGGATATGAAAAGGATTATATAAGTGATGATGTAGAAAAAGACATAGAACAAATGGTAAAAATAATTAACTATTCATATAAAGTTAGTAAACTAAATTTTATATGGAAGAAAAAATTAGATGAAAATAAAAAAGCTGTATCTAGTCAATTAGAAGAAGTTTCAAAAGCAATAGGAAATTTAGCAGATCAAATAGATACTAAAGAAAACGATCCTTTTGCAAAACAAAAAGAAGAAATTAAATTATTATTAAAAGAAAAAGATATAGAAATACAAAATATAAATTATAAAAAAGAACCATCAGGAAGAACAGAAGTTACTTTATACACACCTTCTTGTGAAAATGTGGAAAATCCAATCTGTGATATAAAGAAAATGGCAAGAATTATATCTAAAGTTTGCGAAGAGAACATGATTTTACAAAAACAAGAATGTGCGTTAAGAATGAAAGTTCCAAATTGTATGTATACATTCATATCTGAAGACAAGCAACAAATTAGAATAGGAATTGCAAAAACAACTAAAGCAGATTCAACTATGTCAGGAGATACAAGTATACAAACCAAATTAGAAGACGGAAAATATTTATTAGCAATTAGTGACGGAATGAGCTCTGGAAAAGAAGCAAGAAAAGCAAGCAAAACAGCAATAGCAATGTTAGACAGACTTCTTACATCAGGATTTGATAAAAATTCATCTTTAAGAATGATAAATTCAACATTAAATGCTATAGGTCAAGAAGATATGTATGCTACATTAGATATAGCAATTTTAGATTTATATGCAGGAAATTTAGAATTTATAAAAAACGGAGCATGTCCTACATACGTTAAAAATAGAAGAAATGTAGAAGTACTAAAATCAGTAAGTCTACCAACAGGAATATTAAATGATATAGATTTAGTAGTATATGACAAAGATTTACAAGATGGAGACATTTTAGTAATGTGTAGCGATGGAATATTAGAGTCATCTGAAGAATACACAAATAAAGAATTATGGTTAAAATTCTTGTTAGAAGAAATAGAAACAGAAGACGTGCAAAAAATTGCAGACATAATTTTACAAGAAGCAATAGACAATAACTACGGAAAACCAAAGGATGATATGACAGTTATAGTAGCTAGAGTAAATAATAAATAAAAAACAAGGTGTAAAACCTTGTTTTTTTATGTCAAAATATGTTATAGTATAAAAAGAAAATCCTAAAAATAACAAGGAGATATAAATATGAGTAGAGGTAAAAGATATAACAATGACGAAAGAAAATTAAATATGAAAAAAGTATTTGCAGTAATTATAGCAATAATTGTTATAGCAATGTTTTTTATAGGAATGAAAGAATTATTAAAAGGAAGTCCAAAGACAAATGAAAAGACATTTGCGCTAGCATATTATACTTTATATGAAAACGAAAAATGGGGAGTAATAGATACAAGAGGAAATATAGTTATTAATCCAGAATATGAAGAAATGATTGTAATTCCAGACAATACAAAGCCAGTATTTATTTGTATGGAAAGTGTAGACTATACAAACGATACATTTAAAACAAAAGCAATAGACGAAAAAGGAAAACAACTATTTACAAACTATGAACAAGTGGAAGTAATATACAATCATGATGAGAATAATAATATATGGTATGAAAGCAATATATTAAAAGTACAAAAAGATGGAAAATATGGATTAATAAACTTAGATGGAAAAGAAATATTAGCTTGCACAGAAGACAATATAGAACCAATGTTAGGTACAAAATCAGTATACATTACAACTGCTAATGGTAAAAAAGGATTAGTAGACAACATGGGAAAAGTAATAATTGAAAACGATTATACAGAAATAAGTGCTCTTACAAGTAAATATTCAAATGGATTTATTGTAAAAAATGACCAAGGAAAATATGGAGTAATTAACAATGACAAAACAGTAGCACTAGAAGAAAAATATGATGAAATAAGTCCAGTTAGCGAAAATAAAATGTATGTTGTAAAAGAAGGTTCAGATTCTAAAATAGTAAATACAGATGGAGAAGAATTTTTAGTAAACGCATTTGAAGAAGTAAAACAAATAAATACAGATAATATAGTAGTAAAAGTAAATGGAAAATATGGAGTAAAAACAATAAATGGAGTAGAAAAAATACCTGCAACATATGATGATTTAACATATACATTCGACAATTACTACATTGCAAAAAAAGAAGGAAAATATGGAATAGTTAATGAGAAAAACGAAGAAAAACTTTCATTCAATTATACATATATAAAATATCTAGATACTATAGGAATATTACAAGCAGAAACAGAAAATATGGAATCAGAGTTATTAGATAGAAACTTAAAAGTTAAAGTTAAGGGAATAATAGCACAAATAAACGACGATAAAAATTACATAAGAGTTAGAGAGAATGACGAATATAAATACTATAACTTCAAATTAGAACAAAAAGAAAGCAAAGAAATACTTGCAACAAATACAATATTCTTAAGTAAAAAAGACGGAAAATACGGATATGTAAACGATAAAGGTATAGTTGTAGTAGATTATCAATACGAAGATGCAACAGAACAAAATAAATATGGATATGTTGCAGTAAAAAAAGACGGAAAATGGGGTTGCCTAGACGCTAAAGGAAATGTAGTAGTAGAATGTACTAATACATTAGATGATGTTCTAGTAGTAGATTTCATTGGCAAATGGCATTTAGCAACAGACATCAATGCAAACTATTATACAAAATAAAACAACACTCCTTTGGGGACGTTTCCTGCGTGTGGCAATAGGGACGCCCCTTTTTGCCACTTTTGGTGTTACATTGGATTATTATTTAAGAATTTAAAATACGTTAATAAAACATAAGATTTTAGTGCAATTAGGACTTAAAATATAAATTTTTAAACTACAAAATTAATTATAAAAAGTTATTATATATTATGAATAGCGAGGAGAAAAAATTGAAAGTAAATTGTGGTACAGATATAATAGAAGTCTACAGAATAAAAGAAAGTATAGAAAGAATGGGAGATAACTTCCTAAATAAAATATATACAGAAAAAGAAATAGAATATTGCAATAGTAAAAATAATATGAAATATCAACACTTTGCGGCTAGATTTGCAGCGAAAGAGGCAATATTTAAAGCAATTTCAAATATGTTAAAAGATAAATATGAAATAACATGGAAAGATGTAGAAATATTAAACGACGAAAATGGTAGACCATACGTGCATTTTTTAAACAATAATTATAACATAAAACAAATAGATATTAGTATTTCACATTTAAAAGAATATGCAATTGCTAATTGTATAATAGTGTTTTAAAGAAAAGTATTACAAAAATAAATTGATAGAAACTAAAACTAACTTGAATAAAAAATAATTTCAAAATAATTAAAAGCGAAAAGATTAAATATAAAGGAAAGGGGAAACTTGTATAATTATTATACGAGAAGTAGAAATTTTAATGGAATTTTTTGACTCACATTCACATTATAATGATGAAAAATTTAATGAAGATAGAGAAGATATCATAAAGAAAACATATGAAGAAGGAATAACAAAATGGATTTGCGCAGGTTATGACATTCCTTCATCTATATTTAGCGTAAAGCTTGCAAATGAAAACAAATTTATCTATTCGATTTGTGGGATTTCACCAAATAACGTGCCAGAAAATATAGAATTTATTGATAAAATGGTAATAGATATAGAAAATCTTATAAAACAAGATGCAAATAAAAAGGTTGTGGCCGTAGGAGAGATAGGATTAGATTATTATTGGAACAAAGAAAATAAAGAAATACAAAAGGAAATGTTTAAAAAACAAATAGAACTTGCGAATAAATATAACTTACCAATAGTTATTCATACAAGAGAAGCAGTAATGGATACAATAGATATGCTTAAAAAACATGAAGTAAATAAAAAAGGAATATTTCATTGTTGTCCATTAAATCAAGAACTAGTGAAAGAAGCTTTGAAATTAGGATTTTATATATCTTTTGCAGGGCCAATTACATTTAAAAATTCAAAAAATGCTAAAGATGTAGTTAGTATGGTTCCGTTAGATAGAATATTGATTGAAACAGATAGTCCTTATTTGGCACCAGAGCCTAAAAGAGGAACAAGAAATGATTCAAGAAATGTTAAATTAGTTGCAGAAAAAATAGCAGAATTTAAAAATATTTCTTTAGAAGAAGTAGCAAAAGCTACATATGATAATGCTTTGAAGATTTTTGAAATATAATTGTTTTTTGGAAAATTTTTAAAATTATTCATTTTTTTGGTACAAGCCACATATAATATATATTAGAGAGAATTTACAATATGTAAATTAGACAAAAGCCAAGGGCCCCTAAGCAATACAAAAAATACTAAAATTTGACACTAAAAATAAATAATGGTATAATTGCATTGTTGATTTAGAAGGAGGAAACTTTTTTATGAACAAAAATGAAAAAGCGTCTGGATCGCTAATAAAAATATTAGCAATTAGCTTAATACTTATGTTTTTAACAGGTATTGGAGTTATGGCATCCAACGCAAAGATTACAAGTGTAAAAATTATACTTTCTAATGACTATGAAATGGTAGTACTTACAGGGAAAACGAAAGTATTAGATATATTAAAAGAAAATCATATTTCTTTATCAGAGGATGAGATAGTAACACCAAATCTTGAAGAGGAAATATTAGAAAATAAAACAATAAGAATTTCAAATAAAATAGATGAAATATTAGAAAAGGCTGAAACAGAAAAAGTAATTTCAGCAGAAGAAATATTAAGTTCATATGGAACTATTGTAGAAAAATTAGTTACAGAACAAGAAGTTATTCCATTTGAAACAATTACAAAAGAGGCAACAGGAGAAGGTACAAAACAAAACAAAGTTGTTCAAAGTGGTAAAAATGGATTAAAAGAAGTAACATATAAAATAAAATATCAAAACGAAGAAGAAATTGAAAGAACAGAGATTTCTAGCACAATTATTAAGGAACCAGTAAATAAAATAGTAGAAGTAAGAACTGTACAAGTAACGTCAAGAGGTGGAGATGAAAGAATTGCAACTTCAAATCCTGCACTTACAGCTTCAACAACACTTGCAAAAAAAGTACAAGGAATTACTCCTACAGTAAGAACACTTAACACTTCAGCATATTGTTCTTGTGTAAAATGTTGCGGTAAAACAAATGGAATTACAGCTTCAGGAGCAAAAGCATCAGCATGGTATACAGTAGCTGCTGGAAAAGGATATAAAATGGGAACAGTAATATATATTCCAGCTTTAGCAGACAAGCCAAATGGCGGATGGTTTGTAGTTCAAGATAGAGGTGGCGCTATATCAAATAGCAAATTAGATATTTATATGGGTTCTCATAGTAGTGCGCTTCAATATGGAAGAAGAACTTTAGAAGCATACATTTATGAATTTTAAAAATTTGGGTCAATTAGGGACAGTCCCCAATTGATCCTTTTTGCATTAGAAATATAAAAA
Organism: uncultured Clostridium sp.; assembly: GCA_900553405.1. Taxonomy (GTDB): domain Bacteria; phylum Bacillota; class Clostridia; order TANB77; family CAG-508; genus UMGS1663. The sequence continues at coordinate 15,193 of USDF01000029.1, forward strand.
ATTAATAATTTAAAGAAAGCGAGTGAAATTTATTATGAAATTGATATCTTGGAATGTAAATGGCTTAAGGGCAGTTATAAATAAAGGATTTATGGATTTTTTTAAACAGATAGATGCGGACATTTTTTGTATTCAAGAGACAAAGATGCAAGAAGGTCAAATAGAACTTATATTAGATGGATACTACCAATATTTTAATAGTGCAATAAAAAAAGGATATTCTGGAACAGCAGTATTTACTAAAGAAAAGCCAATAAATGTTACATATGGTATAGGAATAGAAGAACATGATCAAGAAGGAAGAATAATAACGGCTGAATATGAAAAATTTTATTTAGTTAATTGTTATACTCCAAATTCAAAGAGAGAGTTAGAGAGACTAGAATATCGTAAAATTTGGGAAGACGAGATAAGAAAATATTTGAAGAAATTGGAGGAAACAAAACCTGTAATTTATTGTGGAGATTTAAATGTAGCTCATGAAGAAATTGATTTAAAAAATCCAAAAACAAATCATTATAGTGCAGGTTTTACAGATGAAGAAAGAAATAAAATGACAGAATTATTAAATGCTGGATTTATAGATAGTTTTAGATACTTGTATCCTGAAAAGGAAAATGCTTATACATGGTGGTCATATATGATGAAAGCACGTGAAAAAAATGTTGGGTGGAGAATAGATTATTTTATAACTTCAAATAGTTTAAAAGAAAAAATAGAGGATAGCAAAATATATAGTGAAGTTATGGGAAGTGACCATTGCCCAATAGAATTAGATATAGAGGTATAAAAAAAGACCTAATTATTAATTATATAATAATTAGGTCTTTTTATTAGATAAATTATGTAATTAAAATTCTAAATAATTTACATTGTACAAAATTTTAATTGCGATTTTTTCTTTTTTTAATAATAACTGATGCTACTATAATTACAAGTAAAACTGCTATAATTGCAATTACACCTGGCCATCCAAGTATTGCTACAATTTTACTACCTAAAGACATTATAATACCAGCTAATAAAACACCTAAAGCTACTGCAGTTACACTAGTTTTAAAATCTAAGTTTAAAAATGAAGCAGCTAATGTGCCTGTCCATGCACCAGTACCGGGTAAAGGAATACCAACAAATATTAGTAATGCCCAGAATATTCCGTTATTTCCAGCAGATTTCTTTAATTTTTCTCCACCTTTTTCACCTTTTTCTAAACACCATGTGAAAAATTTTCCTATTATTTTTTTATCTTTTCCCCACTCAAGTACCTTTCGTGCAAATAAGTAAATGATCGGTACAGGAAGCATATTTCCTATAATAGCTATAGGATAATATAAAAATATATTCAAACCTAAACCTTCTGCAATTGGAATAGCACCTCTTAATTCTACAATAGGTACTATACTTACAAAAAATACTATTAAATATTTTACAACAATTGGTAAAGTTGCCATTAAAAAAACTCCTTTGCTTTAATATAAATTTAAATCTCAAACATTGTACTATAAGAAATGAAAAAAGTCTACTATTTTCAAAAAAGAATATTAGAAAATTACTAAGAAAGATAACAGAATTTTCCTAGCTACCAAAAAAGTACATGAACCTTATTGTGTAATTTTGAGGTGACTAGGAGATTTAGACAAAATATGCCAATATATAAAAAACATTGACAAAATGTACTAAAAAATTATATTATAAATATGTAAGGTAAAAGCATAAAAATATTATGCAAAGAATAAAAATTAAAAATGAAAGTAGGAGGTGAACGAATGAAAAAAATAAGAAATATAGCAATTATTTTATTATCTTTTATAATAATAGGAATACATACATTGAGTTTTGCCGACGTTGGAAGCTTTGATAGGTATGATAGTGGAAGTTCATCATCAGATTGGGGTTCTAGCTCATCAGACTGGGGTTCAAGTTCTTCAAGTTGGGATTGGGATGATGATTATAGCTCAAGTTCAGACTCAGGTTCCTTTGGAATAGGAATTGGAACAGTAATTTTTATAATAATTGTAGCAATAATAATAAGTGCTAATTCTAAGAAAGGAAAAGGACAACAAAATTACAATGTTGCTCCAACACCAACTCGTCCAATGCCAATAGTAGATACAAGTAAATCACATATTTATGCAGAAGCTATTAAGAAATTTGATCCAAACTTCTCAGAAGAAAAAATGTTATCATTTGCAAAAGATTTATTTGTAAAATTACAAAATGCATGGACAGCAAGAGACTGGGAGCCAATGAGACCATTTGAAACAGAAAGCCTATTTGAACAACACAAAGCACAAGTTCAAGGTTATATAGATACAAATCGTATTAATGTAATGGATAGAATAGCAGTAAATTACGCAGCTCTTTATAACTTCAGACAAGAAGGAGATAGAGATATATTAGAAATTGCATTAAAATCTACAATGAAAGACTATATAATTGATGCAAAAACTCAACAACTTCTAGAAGGAAGCAAAACACAAGATAGAACGACAGTATATAAATTAACATTTGAAAGAAAAACTGGTGTATTAACTCCAGAGGGAACAGCTAAAGTTAAAACAACAAATTGCCCAAACTGTGGAGCACCAACAGAAATTACATCTGCAGGAAAATGTCAATATTGCGGAAGTGTTATAACAACAGGAGCAAATACTTGGGTATTATCTGGCTTAGAGCCACTAAGATAAAAATGACGAAAAATAAGGAGGAAAAAAATATGGGATTAATTAAAGCAGCAAAAGATGCTGTAGGAAGTACATTACATGATCAATGGAAAGAAGCAATTCGTTGCGAAAACATGACAAATGATGTATTAATGGTAAAGAAAACAACACCTACAGGAGTTATTACTAACAAAAGTACAATTATAGTAGCACCTGGACAATGTGCTGTTATATATGATAATGGTAGGGTTATAGATGCTACTGCAGAAGATGGATTATATACATTTGATACTTCATCATCTCCATCATTCTTTGCAGGACAATTTGGAGCAGTATTTAAAGAAATGTGGCAAAGATTTACATTTAATGGAGCAACAGCAAAAGAACAAGCTGTCTTCTTCTTTAATATTAAAGAAATTATGGATAATAAATTTGGAACACCTGCACCAATACCATTCCAAGATTGGTCACATCCAATTCCAAACCAAATGACAAATACATTAACTCCATTAAGAGTTCAAATTAAATGTTTTGGTAAATTTACATTTAGTATTATGGATCCAGCATTATTTATGCAAAAATTAGCAGGAACAGCTGATATATACAAAAAAGATCAAGTCGTAGAACAATTAAGAAGTGAAGTAATAGCCGTATTCCAAAATGTAACAAATGAATTAGGAACTTCAAAATATAAAGTACCAGTACTTGAAATGCCAAGTCAAACAGACGAAATTAGACAAATGATGGATGAAAAAGTATTTGACGAGAAAATTCGTGAAAGAGGAATTAAAATAGATAGTTTCGCTGTAGAATCTGTTACTTTAGATGCAGAATCTGAAAAGAAAATAGATGACTATGAATTAAGCTCAAATGCATATATGCAACAAGGAAAAATGGTTAGTGCATATTCAGAAGCTGTTAAAAGCGCAGCTGAAAACAGCGGAGGAGCAATGAACGGATTTATGGGAATCGGAATGATGAACATGAATACTGGAAATGTAGTTGGAGGAGCAGTTTCTGGACCATGGAATAATACTGAAAATAGCAAAATGGATTTAAGCAAACAAGAAGAAGTAGTAGAAAAACCAGTTGAAGAAACAAAAACTGAAGAACCAGCAGTTGAAGAAGAAGCAAAAGAACCAGTTTCTAATAAATGGACTTGTGATTGTGGAAGCGAAAATGAAGGAAACTTCTGTACAAATTGCGGATCACCAAAGCCAAGAACTTGCAAAAAATGCAATAGTAAATTAGGTAAAGATTCAAAATTCTGTAGCAATTGTGGAGAAAAAGCTGAATAAAAAATAAATATAAAAATAAAAAAATCCGCTATAGCGGATTTTTTGTTTTTAAAAAGTTTCTTATTTAATATCTATATAATATTTAATCATTTCAATATATTGATCTTGGGCATTTAAACAAGTATCAATTAAATATCCTTTTTCCTTATTAGATTGATATTCGTTTAAGCCTCTATAATAAAATAATTTTTCATTATCTAAAATTATAAATGGTACAATATTATTTTTTAAACATTCTTTAAAAGCAATTATTCTACCAATTCTTCCATTACCATCTTGAAACGGATGTATTTTTTCAAATTTTGCATGAAATTCAATTATTTCCTTTATAGTTATTTGATTTATAGAATTATACCATTCTAGCAATTTTTTCATATCTCTTTCTACGTTTTTAGGTTCAGTAGTTTTTAAACTGCCGACTTCGTTTGGAAGTTTCTTATAATCGCCAACAATAAACCACTCTTTTATACTATCTGATGTTCCTTCTTTTAAGATTTTATGAAATTCTTTTATCATTTTTTCAGTTAATTTTTTATCTGCTATGTCTAACATATAATCGACCAATTTAAAATGATTTGCAGTTTCTAAAATATCGTCTATACCTATAATAGTATCTTTTGAGGCTAATAAAGTGTTAGTTTCATAAATATATCTAGTTTGATCTTCTGTAAGTTTACTTCCTTCTATGTGATTTGTATTATAAGCAAAACTGATTTGTGTATTATGATACAAATTACCTTTTAATTTCATATTTTTTTGTTCCCTTAATATGTCTAAAATATTTATTTTAGATACATCAAAATTATCGTCTTTTAGTAATTCGTCAATTGAAACATTAAATAGTTCAGATAAATTTTTTAATGATTCAATATTAGGTTCTAGAATTCCAGACTCATATTTTGAAATAGTTGTAGATTTAACTCCTAGTACTTCTGCAATTTCATTTTGAGTCATATTTAAGTTTTCTCTATATAATTTTATTTTTTCTCCTAACATAATATAAATACTCCTTTTCAATATAATTATATTATATCACATTATTGCCAAAAAAGAAATAAAATAATCTAATATAATAAAAATATTTCTAAAAGAGAAAGTGTACTTAAAAACCATAAAAAACACCAAAAAAATATTAACAAATTGTCCGCAAAGTATTGACAAGCCTAAGAAAAATAAAGTATACTTAAATGGTATAAGCAAATTTTTGTCTTACAAAAGAATTAATCACGAAAATTTTATTAAAAAAGAAGAGGAATTGTTTTATTTTAACTTACGGAAAACTTAACTTTAGGTAAGCAGCAAAGTTAAATTTTAAGTAAGAAAAATAAAAACAAGAGGGTCTTCTTTTACTTATAAATTTTATTCACAAAAGTGCATTTAATGTGAAAATAGATATATTTGAAACATTGAGAAACGATATTTAAGTTCGCAAAATGCTAAAAATTTAAGTCTGCTTTAAATTCAATATAGGGGGTAATTTGTTTTGGTAAAAGATATCAAACACGAAAAATGCACACGTAAAACGTTTGCAAAAATTGGTGACTTTATTGAGATGCCAAACTTAATTAAAGTCCAAAAAGACTCTTACGATTGGTTTGTAGAAGAAGGATTAGGAGAAGTTTTACAAGATATATCTCCAATAGTAGACTACTCTGGAAACCTTGTACTTGAGTTCTTTGATTATTACATGGAAGACAAAACAAAGTATTCTGTTGAAGAGGCAAAAGAAAGAGACGCAACATATTCAACAAGATTACATGTAAAAGTACGTTTAATCAACCGTGAAACAGGCGAAATTAAAGAACAAGAAATTTATTTAGGAGACTTCCCATTAATGACAGAAAGTGGAACTTTCATCATAAATGGTGCAGAAAGAGTTGTAGTCAGCCAATTAGTACGTTCACCAGGATGTTACTATGCTTCTGAATTCGACAAAACAGGTAAAAAAATATTTACTTCAACTGTTATGCCAATTCGTGGTGCATGGATTGAATACGAAACAGATGGAAACGACGTATTCTGGGCAAGAGTTGATAGAACAAGAAAAATACCAGTTACTTGTCTTTTAAGAGCAATTGGAATTGCTACAGACGAAGAAATGTTAGCTTTATTTGGAGACGAAGAAAAACTTAAAGCTACAATTCAAAAAGATACTATTAAAACTACAGATGAAGCTTTAATAGAAATTTACAAAAAATTAAGACCAGGTGAACTTCCAACTGTAGATGCTGCAAGAAACTTATTTAATGGTTTATTCTTTGATGAAAGAAGATATGACTTAGCAAAAGTAGGTCGTTATAAATTTAATAAAAAATTAAGTTTAGCATCTAGAATTTCTGGAAAAGTAGCATTCGAAGACATTATTGATCCAACAACAGGTGAAGTATTAGTAGAAAAAGACAATGTTATTTCAGAAGAAATAGCAGAAGAAATACAAAATACAGGACTAAACATTGTCGATGTTAAAGTTGGAGAAACAAAAGTTAGAATTATAGGAAATGGAACAGTAAATATCCACAAATTTGTAACAGATGTTGATATCTCAGATTTACATTTCAAAGAAGAAGTAAATTATGAAGTACTAAAATCAATATTAGATACAACAGATAAAAAAGATTTACACAAAGTATTAAAAGAAAGAAAAGAAGAATTAATACCAAAACATATAACAAATGAAGATATAATTGCTTCAATTAGTTATTTATTAAACTTAGACCATGGACTAGGTGTAACAGATGATATAGACCATTTAGGAAACAGACGTATTAGATGTGTTGGTGAATTATTACAAAATCAATTTAGAATTGGTTTAACAAGACTTGAAAGAGTAGTTCGTGAAAGAATGACAATTC
>USDF01000030.1 GCA_900553405.1 uncultured Clostridium sp.
AAAGAGCCTAAACTTAATCAGGCTCTTTGAGGGCGGAATTTATTCCGCTTTTTTAACTATTAATAAAATAATAAAATATAAAAATATTTATTTAATAAATAAAACTATAAAATAAATAAAAAGATATTTATTATTTTTATAAATATTTTCTATTTATTTTAAAAATTTATACAAATTCATACATTTACATATTTTTTTTATATTGCATAAAAAATTTTCTACCTCAAATAAAGAATTTAAGGAACAATCTAAATTATTACAAAAAGAATTATTTATATTTTTAGAATGAATATTATTACAATTATTATAATAATATTTATTTTTTTTATATCCGTTAATATTCATAAAAATTACCTCATAAAAATGAAAATCGTATAAATTAAAAAATAGATAATTATTTATTTTTTATTTAATATATAATCAAATAATTAAATATTATTAATTAATAATAAAAAAACTTAAAATAAATAATTAATAAATTAAAATAAATAATAAATTAATTAAATTTTTATTTGTGATTTATAATTTATTTTTATTGCGTTTAAATAAATTTATTATTTATAATATTATATGTAAAAAAAATAAATTAGTTCAAAAATACTCTTAAAAATATAATACTTTATTTTTTCATTGTTTTATAGTATAATAAAAAATATATTAAATAGGAGAAAAATATGGATATAGAAATAAAAGAGAATGAGCGAATAGATGATTTAGAATATAAAGGGCTAAAAATAATTCAAAATACAGAAGGATTTTGTTTTGGAATAGATGCAGTACTTTTATCTGATTTTGCAAAAGAAATAAAAAATAATAGTAAAGTACTAGATTTAGGGACAGGTACAGGAATTTTAAGTATTTTATTGTCTGGAAAAACAAATTTAAATAAAATATATGGAATAGAAATTCAAGAAGAAGTAGCAGATATGGCACAAAGAAGTGTACAATTAAATAATTTGGAAAATAAAATTGAAATAATAAATAAAAATATTAAAGATTTAGAAAATATTTTTGAAAAAAATTCTTTTGATGCCATAGTTACAAATCCACCATATAAAAAAATAAATACAGGTGAAAAAAATGAAAAAGAGAATAAATTAATTTCTAGACATGAAATAATGGCCTCTTTAGATGATTTTATAAAAATTAGTTTTAATTTATTAAAGGACAAAGGTTCTTTATATATGATACATAGACCAGAGAGGTTAGCAGAAATTATTTATAAATTAAAACAAAATAAATTAGAACCTAAAATAATTAGATTAGTTTATTCAAATATTATAAGTGAACCAAAATTAGTTTTAATTAAATCAGTGAAAAACGCAAAAGAATTTTTAAAAATAGAAAAACCATTATTTATATATAATGAAGATGGAAATTACACAGATGAAATATTAAAAATATATAATAAAAAATAAAATATGCAGAGGCAAAGTCCATAAAGGAGAATAGGAGGAAAAGATGAGTGGAATATTATATTTGGTGGCAACACCAATTGGAAATTTAGAAGATATTACTTTTAGAGCGATAAACATTTTAAAAGAAGTTGATTTAATTGCAGCAGAAGATACAAGGCATACATTAAAATTATTAAATCATTATGAAATTAGTAAGCCATTGATTAGTTATCATAGACACAATGAAGAAATAAAAGTAGATGGATTGATTGAAAAATTAAAAGAAGGGCAAAATATTGCTGTTGTTTCAGATGCAGGAACACCTGCTATTTGTGATCCAGGAGAGGTAATAGTAAAAGAAGCGTTAAAAGAAAATATTAAAGTAGTTCCAATTCCTGGAGCTTGTGCTTTTGTTAATGCATTAGTTGCTTCAGGTCTTGATACAAAAGAATTTGTTTTTTATGGATTTTTATCTATTAATAAAAAATTGAGAAAAGAAAAGTTGGAACAAATAAAAAAAGAAAATAAAACAATTATTTTATATGAAGCACCTCATAAATTAAAAAATACATTAGAGGATTTGGAGGACATATTAGAAGATAGAAAAATTGTAATTGCTAGAGAATTAACAAAAATACATGAGGAATTTATAAAAGGTACAGCAAAGGAAATATTAGAAAAATATACAGAGCCAAAAGGAGAACATATTATTTTAATAGAAGCAAATCCTATTAAACAAGAGGATGAAGAAAAATCAAAAATAAATAATATGACAGTAGAAGAACATTATAAATATTATGAAGAACAAGGATTTTTAAAAAATGAAATTATCAAAAAAATTGCTAAAGATAAAGGTGTTACTAAAAATGAGATTTATAAATTATTTATATAAAAATAAATATTAAATGTAAATTATTAAAAATTAATGTAAAGAATAAAAAAATAAAAAGACGTAAAAAAAAATAAATACAACAAATAAATAATAATAAAAAATAAAAGAACTCCAATTAAAATTGGAGTTCTTTTATTTTTTATTATTATTCTTCTTCATTTAAAGCTTTAATTTGTTTTAAGCATTTATTGCAAATAAGTTTGTCTTTATAATTTGATAATTTTTTTGTATTTCCACAGAAAAGACAAGATTTTTCATATTTTTTTAATACTATAGAAGTTCCATCTACAAAAATTTCGATAGGATCTTTTTCTGCGATTTGGAATTGATTTCTTAATTCAATAGGAATAACAACTCTTCCTAATTCATCTACTTTTCTTACTATTCCAGTTGATTTCATTTTATTTCCTCCTTTATTCGCCATTTTTCGACAAAATTTTCTATAACTATAATACCACAAATTAAATAAAAACGCAATAAAAAATGAGAAAAAAATGAAAAAATTTGTAAAAAAATGTAAAAACAATATTTGTCTCATTAATGAATAATACTTTTATATTAAGAATATTATTAAAAAAGAAAAAGGCAATATTTGTAATTTAATCATACTACTAGCAGAAAAGTGAATATTAAATTATAGATAAAATAGGAATGAGGAAAAATGTTAAATATTATTTGGCCATGTTTTATTTTAATATCTTTTATTTATGCTATTTTAACAGGTAATATAGAAAATATGAATCAATCTATATTTACTTCGGCAGCTGGTGCAGTAGAACTTTCTATTACATTTTTTAGTACAATTTGTTTATGGACTGGAATAATGAAAATTGCACAACAAACTAATTTTGTGACTAAATTAACTAAATTATTAAGACCTATAATAAATTTCTTATTTCCAGATTGCAGAAATAATGAAAAGGCGAAAGAAGAAATTTCTATGAATATGATTGCAAATATATTAGGTTTAGGAAATGCTGCAACACCATTAGGATTAAAAGCTATGAAAACACTTCAAAAGGATAATCCAAAAAAAGATACAGTTTCTCATTCTATGTCAATGTTTATAGTAATTAATACTGCTTCAATGCAATTAATTCCTACAACAGTTATTGCAATAAGAACATCTTTTAATTCAAGTAATCCTACACAAATTATATTTCCAGTATGGGGAGTTACAATTGCAGCTTTTTTAGCAGCAGTGATTGCTACTAAAATATTTATATTTTTTGATAAAAAGAAAAATGAAAATATTTTTAGAAAAAATAAGTAATAGTTGAAAGGAAACATGAAAGTGTAAAAAAATATATTATTTAAATAGAGAAAAGAGATGAGTTTTATTTGAAAATTGTTAATTATATATCTTCAGCAGCAATACCAATTGTAATGGTAATAATTATTGTTTATGGATTATTAGAAAAAAATAAAGTATATGATACTTTTGTTGATGGTGCAAAAGAGGGAATGGAAATAGTTATAAAATTATTTCCTACTTTGCTTGGGATTTTTGTTGCAGTAGGTGTTTTAAGAAGTTCAGGGGTTTTAGATTTTATAATAAAAATAATTTCACCTATTACAAATGTATTAAATATTCCAGGAGAAATTATGCCACTTGCAATAGTAAGGCCAATTTCAGGAAGTGCATCTACAGCAGTAGCAACAGATATAATAAGTAAATATGGGGTAGATTCAAAAATAGGATTAATTGCATCTACAATTATGGGGTCTACAGAAACAACTTTTTATACTATAGCTATTTATACAAGTGCTGTAGGAGTAAAGAAAATAAAATTTGTACTAGCAGCAGCTTTAATAGGGGACCTTGTTGGAATGTTGACTTCTGTAGCAATTTGGGGATTTTTGTCGTAAAGTTTTTCTTGACAAATTGAAAATATCGTTGTATTATGTATACACAATTTGTTCAAGGAAGTTAAAAAATGTTTATTCAAATTCTATTATTTATTTTAATTTATTTTTTTATTCGAAAATTTATTATCTTTATTTTGTATAAAAAAATCCAAAAAAAAATAAACAAATAATGTTTATTAATTTTATCTTGAAAAATATATCAAAAATTTATATTAAAAATCTAAAAATGTTATTAATCTTGTAGAGGGATTTCTTCTAAAAAAGTATATTAACCCCTATTAATATATAATTATAAAAAAATAATTTAGATTAAGCCCCTATTTTATTTTTAAAACTATACTTAGGAAATCTAAGTAAACAATTCCTTTTTTATTAACAAATTTACCTAACTATTAAAATCCCTCTACAAATAAAATATATATTAATGATGATAATTTTCACCATTCATTATTTTAAAACCTCTAAATAATTGTTCTAATAAAAATAAACGAATTAATGGATGTGGAAAAGTCATTTTAGAAAAACATATTAACTCTTTAGTATTAGATAAAAGTTCTTCTGTCATACCTAAAGTACCACCAATTAAAAATGTAATATGAGATGTAATTAAAGATAAATCTTGTATTTTATTAGAAAATTCAACAGAAGTATAATTTTTACCTTTTAAATCTAAAGCAATAACATAACTATCTTTTTTTATATGAGACAAAATTAAATTACTTTCTTTTTGTTTTATTTCTAAAGATATACTGTCATTCAATTTAGATGGAAGTTTTTCATCTGGAAGTTCTATAATATTTAAAATGCAATATTTTGAAAGACGTTTTTTATATTCGTCAATTGCATCTTTTAAATATTTTTCACGTATTTTTCCAACACAAACAATATCAATATGTAACATATAATTCCTTTCATTATCCCACATCTATGATAGGACTTGTTTCGTAACGATTTGCAATACTTAAACTTAAGCTATTTTCATCATAATTATGTTCTATAAGTTCTTCAACTACTGTTTTATAAGCAAGTTCTGGAAAATTGTTTTCTTTGCTTAAATGTCCAAGCATTACTTGGTTTAATCCATGGTCTACTAAATAAGAAATAGTCTTTCCAGCGTCTGAATTAGAAAGATGTCCATTTGGACCTTTTATACGTTCTTTTAACATATATGGATATGAAGAACATTTTAAAATTTCAGGTTCATAATTTGCTTCTAATAAAAGAAAAGAGCTATCACTTAAATTAGTAATTATTTCTTTACTCATGTGACCGATATCTGTGGCAATACTCATTTTTTTGTTATCATGGAAAAGATTAAATCCGCAAGGGTTTGCGGCGTCATGAGGAATTGAAAATGGTTTTACTTCAATATCGCCAATTTTAAATTTATTAAATGTAAATGTTTTAATATTTTCTTCATTTAATTTTTCTTTATATTTTTGCATTGCATTCCAAGTCTCTACATTTGCATAAACAGGAACATTATATTTTTTTGAAAACACAGCTAAGCCTTTAACATGGTCAGAATGTTCATGTGTAATTAAAATTGCATCAATAGAAAAAGGGTCAACATTAATAGATGCTAGAGCTTCTGCTATTTTTTTAGCACTTTCTCCAACATCTACTAAAATTTTAGTTTTATTACTTTGTACAATAGAAGAATTTCCTGTACTACCACTATATAAACTACAAAATTGAAACATATTATTTTTCCTTTTTAAAAATCTTCTTCAGTTATTCTTTGAATATTTGCACCAATACCTCTAAATTTTTCTTCTATATTCTCATAGCCACGATCAATATGTACAAGATTTGTAATACTTGTTTCGCCTTTGGCTACTATTCCAGCAATAATTAATGCTGCACCAGCACGTAAATCCGTTGCTTCAACAGGTGCACCATACAATTCTTTTACACCTTCAAAAATAGCAGATTTACCCTGATCTGTAATTTGTGCTCCCATTTTATTAAGTTCAGCAGTGTATTGAAAACGAGATTCCCAAATGCCCTCTCTTATAATGCTTGTACCATTGGCTAATGCTAAACATACACCAATTTGTGGTTGTAAATCTGTTGGAAAACCAGGGTATGGTTGAGTTTTTATATTAGCCTTATTTGGTCTTTTATTTGTCCAAACATGAATAGAATCATCATTATATTCTACATTTGCACCCATTTCTAATATTTTTGCTGTCAAGCAATCTAAATGTTCTGGAATACAATTTTTTATTAATAAATCACCTTTTGTTGCAACTGCAGCAAGCATGAATGTTCCTGCTTCTATTTGATCTGGAACAACACTATATGTAGCATTTCCTGTAAGTTTTTTTACACCATTTATTTTTATAATATCAGTTCCTGCACCACGAATATCAGCACCCATTGTATTTAAAAAGTTTGCAACATCAACAATATGTGGCTCTTTGGCAGCGTTTTCTATAATAGTAGTTCCTTTTGCAAGAACACTAGCAAGCATAACATTTATAGTTGCTCCAACAGAAACCATATCCATATAAATTGAAGTACCTACTAAATTTTTTGCCGTAGCTGTAATTTTACCTTGTGCAACCTCAACTTTTGCACCTAAAGCCTCAAAACCTTTAATATGTTGATCTATAGGTCTAGCACCTAAATTACATCCACCAGGAAGTCCAACTGTTGCAGATTTGCATCTTCCAAGAAGAGCACCAATTAAATAGTAAGATGCACGAAATTTGCTAGTCATGTCTATAGGAGCATTAGCAGAAGTAATGTTTCTAGTATCTATAGTAACCTCATTAGGAGTATTCCAAGTTAAAATAGCACCTAATTCTTGTAATATTTTACAAGAGATTTTTACATCACTTATAGCAGGAATATTGGAAATTGTACAAACGCCATCTATTAATAATGTAGCTGGTATTAAGGCTACTGCTGCGTTTTTGGCTCCACTTATTACTACTTCTCCTTTAAGGCGTGTACCGCCATTTATAACTAATTTATCCAAAAAAATTACCCCCAAGTTATCTATTCTTATATAACATTTTCAACTATATAAAAAATAGAATATATTAATATATTCTATTTTTTATTTTAACATAACATTTATATCACATTTTATTGGATTTTACAACTATTTTTTTGCAGTTAATAAATCATTGTTCATAAACCATTCTATTAAACCTATTTTAAATTGAATATTTGAACTATCTTCTTTTGTTACAATAGAGTATTCTTCATCATTTAACTCTTGTTTTATAAGTTCTTTAGATTCTTCAGGAACTATACCAGAACTTACATTAACAAAGCATAGTGGTGGAAACATTACACACCACCAATTTTGACCCTTAGCTTCACCTATTTTTACGCGAAGAGCATCATAATAACCTGCTGGAAGAGAAATATCTCCATAATCTTTAGTAGGAAAAGAAAAGTTTCCAAATTCTATAGTTACAGGGTAAGAATAACCATTTTCTTTAATAGTATTGCTTGCTATATTTAAAAAATCTTCTTCATGTAATTTACTTATTTTAATAGCTTCTTCTTTACTTGTTACATCTTTACACAAACTATTCATATATTCAATTAAATTATCTCTTATTTTATATTTAAGGTCTTGATCTTCTTTTGTATCACTATTTGCAATAACATGAAGACGGAAAACACTATTTTCAATATCGCTAGAAACTGCATTTACGTAAGATATAGCAGATATTGATATATACAAAAATAATAAAAATAGTAAAATTAAGGAATTTTTTACTTTTTTATTGCATATAATAGATAATATAGATTTCATATTACAATCCTCCAAAAATGTATTTCATTTCTTTATAATTTAAGTATTTACAATAAAAAAAATTATATACATATTTGGAAAAAAATTTATTTCGAAAAGAGAATAAAGCTTTGAAAATGTCGAAATATAGGGAAAAGTTTATTTGTAATATGATTGACATATTTGTAAAATAATGGTAAAATTTACCAAAAGAAAACAAAAGAGGAGGCTAAAAAATGGAGGTTCAAAAAAATAATTTAACAAAATTATGTAGTTTTTATGTGAGTGATTGGCATTTGGTAACAATGCTACTTCCTTATATTAATCAAAAAATAAATGAACAAGCAAAAATAGCCACAATCCTAGAAAAAGATATACAAGAAAATGTAGAAACATTAGTTAAAAAATTAAATTTAAAAAATAGAGAAAAAATCTTAAAATTAAATTGGAGTACAACAGAAAAAATAAAACAAAGCATACATACATTAGAAAAAAATCAAGAATTAGTAATATTTATAAATGGAAGTAAGGAATTTATTAAAGAGCAAAATAAAAAATTAGAAAAATATTTTTCTACACATTTTGTATCTGGACCTGTAAAAATAATTAATTGTTATGAAATTATTGAATTTAATGGAAGTATACAAGAAATATTAGATAATCATAGCAAAGTATTAAACACTTCGGGTGAAAGAGAAATTAATGAAATTTTTTCAGATTATGAGAAAAAGAATAATCAAGAAGAAAAAGCTGTAGGATAGATAAATGTTAAAAAATCACTTCATAGTATTGAAGTGATTTTTTAGATTATTGAACAAAATGTTTTTATATATTCTGTCAATAATCTTAAAACTATAATATTATATGTAAAATATTAAAAATTGTATATATTTTTTTATAAAAATAAACTTTTGACATATAGAATATAAATGTATATAATAGGTATACTAAAATAGAAATAGGAGGAAAAATATGATAGAAAAATTGGAACAAACGAAGAAACTATTAAAAGAGCAGAAACAAGAACAAATATTAGACTATCCAATAAAAAATAAAGAAGAGTTTGCAAGAGAAGTTTTAAAAATTAATTTTGAAGAATTAAATAAATTATATGATAAAGCAATAAAAAATGAAAAAGTGAGAAATAGCAAAATTGAACCTATTCCATATATAGAAAAAGATAAATTAAGTGAAGAAGAAAAAGAATATTATAAAAAAATAGGTGAAAATATAATAAAAAATAATGAGTATGCAGTAGTAACAATGGCAGGAGGACAAGGTAGTAGACTAGGTCATGATGGACCAAAAGGTACTTTTGATTTTGGATTAGAAAATCATAAAAGTATTTTTGAAGTATTATGTGATGGATTAAAAGAAACCTATGAAAAATATAATGTTTATATTCCTTGGTATATAATGACTAGTAGACAAAACAATGAAGACACAATTAATTTCTTTGAAAAAAATAATTATTTTGGCTATTCAAAAGAAAATATTTACTTTTTTAAACAAGGTGAATTGCCAGTATTAAATGATCAAGGAAAATTAATGTTAAATAAAGAAGGAAATATAAATACTGCAGCAGATGGACATGGTGGAATTTTTGTTTCTATGGAAAAAGAAAAAATAACAGAAAATATGAAACAAAGAGGAATTAAATGGGTATTTATAGGTCCAGTAGATAATGTTTTAATAAAAATGGTAGATCCAATTTTTATAGGAATATGTCAAGATAAGAATGTGTTAGCAGGTGGAAAAAGTATAATAAAAGCATATCCAGAAGAAAGAGTAGGTGTATTTTGCAAAAAAGATGGAAAACCGGATGTAATAGAATATACTGAAATTTCAAAAGAAATGGCAGAAATGAAAAATGATAAAGGTGAATTAGTGTATGCAGAATCACACATAAATTGCAATATGTTTAATATTGATATAATTGGAAAGATAAGCAAAAACAAATTACCATATCATTGTGCTCATAAAAAAATAGAATATTTAAATAAAGAAGGACAAGTAGTAAAACCAGAAGAACCAAATGCTTATAAATTTGAAGCTTTTATATTTGATGCATTTAAAATGCTAGACGAAATGGCAATATTTAGAGTGAAAAGGGAAGAAGAATTTGCTCCAATAAAAAATGCAAAAGGAAAAGATAGTCCTAAAACAGCATTAGAATTATATAAAAATTTTTATAGTAATAGATAGGAGGAATTAATTAATTTAATAATTCATTAAATTAATTATAAGAGAAAAAATGAGTTATAAAGAGAATTATAAAAATTGGTGTGAAAATTCAATTTTTGATGAAGAAACCAAAAAAGAATTGTTAGAAATATCAAATAATGAAAAAGAAATAGAAGATAGATTTTATAAAGAGTTAGAATTTGGAACAGCAGGATTAAGAGGAATAATGGGTGCAGGCTTAAACAGAATGAATAAGTACACTGTAGGTAAAGCAACTCAAGGATTAGCAAATTTTATAAAAAGTAAAAATGGTGAGGAAAGAGGAGTTGCAATTTCATATGATTCAAGAAATAATTCGAAAGAATTTAGTGAAATTGCAGCGCTATGTTTAAATGCAAATGGAATAAAAGCATATGTATTTGATAGATTATCACCAGTTCCAGAATTGTCTTTTGCTGTAAGAAAACTAAATTGTATAGCAGGAATAATGATAACAGCAAGTCATAACCCACCAAAATACAATGGATATAAGGTATATGGAGAAGATGGTGCACAAATAGTTTCTCCTGTTGATAAAGAAATAATGCAAGAAGTAAAAAATATTAATGATTTTAGAAAAATAAAACAAATATCTAAAGAAGAAGCAATAAAAGAAAATCTTTATAATGTTATTGGAGAAGAAATACATACTTTATACATAGAAGAAGTAAAAAAATTATTATTAAATAAAGAAGCAATAAGAAAACAAGAGAATTTGAGTATTGTATATACACCATTACACGGAACAGGAAATATTCCAGTACAAAGTGTTTTAAAAGAAATAGGTTTTAAAAACGTTCATATTGTTAAAGAACAAGAAATGCCAGATGGAAATTTTCCAACAGTAGATTATCCAAACCCTGAAGATAAAAAAGCATTTAAATTAGCTTTGGAATTAGCTAAAAAAGTGGATGCAGAAATTGTTTTAGCAACAGATCCAGATGCTGATAGATTAGGTGTATTTGTAAAAAATAAAAATGAATATATTCCTTTAACAGGAAATATGTCAGCTCTTTTAATACTAGAATATATTTTATCTCAAAAAAGTGAAAGAAATATGTTGCCCAAAAATTCAATTGTTGTAAAAAGTATAGTTTCTTCAACGATGGTAAAACCAATGGTAGATTTTTATAATGTAAAATTAGAAGAAGTATTAACGGGTTTTAAATATATTGGGGAAAAAATTAAAAAATATGAAGAAAATAATAATTATAATTTTATTTTTGGCTATGAAGAAAGTTATGGATGTTTAGCAGGAACTTATGCTAGAGATAAAGATGGTATTGCAGCGGTAGCTCTTTTATGCGAAGCTGCAGCCTATTATAAAGAAAATGGAATTTCTTTATGGAATCAAATGCAAAATATTTATAAAAAATATGGATTTTATAAAGAGGGAGTTAAACAAATTACATTAGAAGGAATAGATGGGGCAGATAAAATAAAAAATATAATGTCTAATTTAAGAGAAAACGCACCAAAGAAATTTGGAAATTTCCAAGTGGAAAGAATTAGAGATTACGAAAATCAAACAATTTTAGATTTAAAAACAAATAAAATAGAAAAAATAGATATGCCAAAATCTAATGTTTTATATTATGAACTTTCAAATGATGCATGGCTTGCAGTTAGACCTTCAGGAACAGAACCTAAAATTAAATATTATATAGGTGTTAAAGGTAATTCACAGGAAGAAGCGGATGAAATGTTAGAACAATTAGAAAATAATATATAGAAAAATTAATATAGAGTATAATAAAATATTCAAATAAAAAATCAGGGTGAATGGTTATAAATTATAATTATTCACCTTGATTTTTTATACAATTATTCATGCCACCCTTTTAGATGGTTTCTTTTAATAACTCCAAGTAAGTTTGCTCTACACATAGGAATGTCCCTATTTAAATCATTCAATAAATTTTTCATATATTCCCTTTTTGAGACACCATCCATAGGACAAGCTTTAGGCATAACTTTAATATTTTCTCTTTTAACAAATTTTCTAATTTCTTTTTCAGGTGTATAAATTAAAGGTCTAATAACTGTTATTTTGGATCTATCCATATAAGAAATAGGTCCAAATGTAGAAAAAGAACCAGTTAATAATAAATTCATTAAAAATGTTTCTAATGCATCATCTTCATTATGACCTAAAGCAATTTTATTACAACCTTCTCTAACTACAACTGAATTTAAAATACCTCTTCTAATATTTGCACATAAAGAACAAGGTCTCTTTTCTTTTCTTATATCAAATACAATTTGCTTAATGTCGCTATTTTCTATAATTAATGGAACACCAATATCATCGCATACATTTTGTAAAAAATCACAATCAAAAAATTCAAATCCAGGATTTACACTAACTGCGATTATTTCAAAATCCTTATCAAAATAAGTTTGAAGTTGTTTTAATCCCATAAGCATTGTTATTGAATCTTTTCCACCAGATAAACATACAGCAATTTTATCGCCATCTTGAATCATATCATATGCTCTAATTGCTTTTCTCATATAACCTAATATTTTCTGCATAATAATTTTCCTCTCCTTATTCTATTTAAAAGTACATATATTATAAGATTTAATTATTTTTTTTTTAAAACAGAATAATTATAACACAAAAAAAGCAAAAACCCAATTGCTTTTTTAAATAAATTATAGTAAAATAAACAAAGTAAATGTTCCAGTAGCTCAGTAGGATAGAGCGACAGTTTCCTAAACTGCAGGTCGGGGGTTCGATTCCCTTCTGGAACACCATTTTTTATGTAGTAAAAAATCTATGGATTTTCTAATAATTTTCATTGTGTAGAAAATCTTAAATTTATTTTTTTATTTGGCTTAAATGGAGGTAACATATGCCAGAAAAATTTATGAAAGAAGCTATAAAAGAGGCAAAAAAAGCATATGAAAAAGAAGAAGTGCCAGTAGGAGCGGTAATTGTAAAGGACGGAAAAATAATAGCAAGAGCACATAATTTAAAAGAAACAAAAATAGATACAACATGTCATGCCGAAATTTTAGCAATAAAAAAAGCAAGTAAAAAATTAAATAGTTGGCGTTTAGAAAATTGTGAAATGTATGTAACACTAGAACCTTGTTCTATGTGCGCAGGTGCATTAATTCAATCTAGAATAAAAAAAGTATATATAGGAACTATGGATTATAAAACAGGAGCGTGTGGAAGTGTTTTTAATTTATTAGAAGATTATACTTTTAACCATAGAGTAGAATGTGAAACAGGAATTTTAAAAGAAGAATGCGAAAAAATTTTACAAGATTTTTTTAAAGAATTAAGAAAAAAGAAAAAATAATATATCATAATAGGACAACTTGTGAATATATATAACTAAAGAAAATGTGAGGTAATTAACTTGGAAGAAAATAGAAAGAAGGAAATAATAAAGGCTTTTGTTGCTATAACATGTATTATATTAGTTATGATAGTAGTAGCTTTAATTAATTTTAAATACAATATTGAGGGTGAAACAAATATGCCTTTTACACTTTCAAAAATAACAATTGTTAGTACAGCAGAAGGTGTTGAAAATGAAGGAACAGAAGAAAAATGGAATTTATCAATTTTTCAAAGTAATGATGTATACTTTTCAATAGAAAAAAATGAAAATAATAAGGAAGATGAAATAATACAAAGTATTTCAATAGAAAATATACAAGTAACAAAAGCACCAAATATTGGAGAGATTAAAACATATATGCCAAATAGTTCAGAAGGAAGAACTTTTGCAATGAAATATGAATATATAGTTCCAGAAGGAAAATTAACATTTAAAGGAGCTAGTAAAAGTAATTCTAAAACATTAGAAATAGGAAACCAAGGTGGAACAGCAGTAGTAAGATTTGCAAACATTGGCCTTGGAAAATATATTTCTGATGAAGATGAAGAAATAGTTCATGATGGCAGTTTAATTTCTAAAACAGAAGCAAAAGATGAAGACTTAGAATTTACAGTAACTTTTGATTTTATAATAAATTTAAGAGACAAAAATTATGTTTCAAAAATTTCTTTAACAATGCCTTGTTCTGAAAATTTAATAGAAGAAGGTACTAGTAGCAAAGAAATAAAAGATAAGTTTGTTTTTAAAAGATTAGTAGATAAAAAATAAAAAAGTACATAGTAGAAAATTAGATAAAAAACACTTGTCAACAATGTAAAATAAGTATATAATACAAAAGGTATAAGAATTAAATTCGTTTTTGTATGGAGGATATTCAATGTAAGCCTATGAATCTTGTCAGGTCCGGAAGGAAGCAGCAATAAGTAGTCACTTATGTGTGAAATATCTTCCATAGAGAAACGAAAACAAAAATTCTTATACCTTTTTAAAAATTGAAACAGATGTGGTAGAATTTAGAATTTCTAATAGCTTTGTTAAACAGAAATTCTTTGCTATAGTCTTTTATAGGGGTGAAAAAGATGGCATATACAGCATTATATAGAAAATTTAGACCAACAACATTTGAAGAGATGGTAGGTCAAGAACATATAACTAAAACATTAAGAAATCAAATTATTGCAGGAAGAGTTGGACATGCGTATTTATTAAATGGAGGTAGAGGAACAGGAAAAACATCTACAGCCAAAATTTTAGCTAGAGCAATAAACTGCTTAAATCCTAAAGATGGAGAACCATGTAATGAATGTGAAATTTGCAAAGAAGCCTTAAATGGTAGCCTAACAGATATAGTTGAAATGGATGCTGCGTCAAACAATAGTGTAGAAGACATTAGACAAATACGTGATGAAGTAAATTTCTTACCAACTAAAGCAAAATATAGAGTATATATTATAGATGAGGTTCATATGCTTTCAACAGGAGCTTTTAATGCACTTTTGAAAACACTAGAAGAACCACCAGAACATGTAAAGTTTATTTTAGCAACAACAGAACCACAAAAAATACCAGCAACAATACTTTCAAGATGCCAACGTTTTGATTTCAAAAAAATATCAGAAGAAGATATAGAAAAAAGATTAAAAATAGTTTGCAAAGAAAGTAATATAGAAATTACAGAAGAAGCACTTAAAGTAATAGCATTTTTAGCAGAAGGTGCTATGAGGGATGCATTAAGTATATTAGAAAGATGTATTCAAGATGGCGATTCAAAAATTGATGAAGAAAAAGTAAAAGATTTAGTAGGAATACCAAAATTAACATATATTTATCAAATAACAAATGCAATAATAGAATATAACTCAGAAGAAGCGCTAAATGCTATAGAAGAAGTTATTAAAGAGGGAAAAGATTTAACAAATTTATTGTGGGAAACAATAAAATATGTAAGAGACATTTTAATATATAAAACAAGTAAAAATACATCTATTTATAATAAAGAAGAAATAGAAAAAATAAATGAATTATCTACAAAAGTTGAAAAAGATAGATTGTTAAATATAATTTATGAACTTTCAAATCTAGAAAATGAAATGAAATGGTCTACACAAAAAACAATTTTGTTCCAAGTAGGAATTTTAAAGTTATGTGCAGGTGAAGTAAGCAGTAGTTCAGGAAATGTAGATAATTCACAAATTAATGAATTGAAAAATAAAATAGCAGCATTAGAAAGTCAAATAAGGCAAATTACAAGTGGAAGTATCCACATAAAATCACAAAATGTGGATAACACTCCTAAATATTCCGTAAATTCTGAAAATAAAAAAGAGGAAAAAGTGTTAGATACACAAAGAGAGGTAAAACCAAGTTATAATATTAAGGCAGGAAGCGGAATTAAGGCATGGCCAGAAATTGTTGCAAATTTAAAACAAGAGGGAAAAATAATGTTATATACAAATTTAATGAATTCTAATGCAGAAGAATTAAATGATATGACAATAGGAATTTCATTCCCTAGAGGTTTAACTCCATTTGGAAAAACAATTCTAGAAAAAAGCGAAAATGTTCAAGAACTTGAAAAGAGAATTTCTGTGCAATATGGAAAGCCAATGAGAGTAAAATATATACAAGATAATCAAGAAAGTAAAAAGGAAGAAAAACCACAGGCAAGTGAATTTGAATCATTAGCACATGATATGGATTTACCTTTTAATATCATAGATTAAAGAATAAAAGTTTATAGGTAACTTTTAAAACCTAAATATTATTATACAAGGAGAGAATACAATGTCAAAAAGAGGAGGATTCCCAGGAGGTATGGGAGGATTTGGAGGAATGAATCTAAATCAATTAATGAAAGAAGCAAAAAAAATGCAAGCTGATATGGAAAAATCACAAGAAGAATTAGGAGCAAAAGAATTTGAAGCAACAGCAGGCGGCGGAGCAGTTTCAGTTAAAGTATCAGGAAATAAAGAAATAAAAGAAATAAATATAAAAAAAGAAGTAGTAGATCCAGATGATGTAGAAATGTTACAAGATTTAATTTTAACATGTGTAAATGAAGCTTTAAGAAAAGTAGATAGTGCACAAGCAGCAAGTTTAGGTAAATACAATATTCCTGGATTAATGTAATTAAAAGAGGAGTATAAAACATGTCATATTATTCACCATCAATTGAAAAACTAATTGAAGCATTTGAAAGATTACCTAGTATAGGAAATAAAACAGCTGCGAGACTTGCATTTTATATGCTAGATAGATCTGAAGAAGAAGTAAATGAATTTGTTTCAGCAATTGTAAATGCAAAAAAGAATTTAAAATATTGTTCAAAATGTTTTAATATATCAGATACAGATCCATGTAATATTTGTGGAAATCCTAAAAGAGATCCAAGTACTATATGTGTTGTAGAAGATGTAAAAGATGTAATTGCAATGGAAAGAACACATGAATTTAAAGGTTTATATCATGTATTACATGGCTCAATTTCACCAATGAATGGAATAGGACCAGATGATATAAAAATAAAAGAACTTTTATCAAGACTTATGGAGGGTGAAGTTAAGGAAATTATTTTAGCTACAAATCCTAGAGTTGAAGGTGAAGCAACTGCAATGTATATTTCAAAATTAGTAAAGCCATTAGGAGTAAAAGTTACTAGAATAGCACATGGAATCCCTGTAGGTGGAGATTTAGAGTATACAGATGAAGTAACATTAAGCAAAGCATTAGAAGGAAGAAGAGAACTATAAAATAAAAGTAAATGTCACAATTGGAGATAGTCCATAATTGTGACATTTATTTTTCGCAAGGAGGATTTACAGATAAAGCTGCTAAACTATCTCCAATTATAGTAAAAAAGCCGGAATAAGCAACAATTTCATCTGAAGTTAAGCCTTGTGAAATAGTAATTGCAATAATATTTGCAAGAGTTACTAATTCACAACCATTTAAATTATTTATATTAAACATAACCTCACCTAAAATATTATATTAAGATAAAAAGCTTTTTGTGAAAGTTATGTGAAATATATTGATAAAACAAAATTGTAATGGTAATATGTTGAAGTGAAATTTATAAAACACTACGGAAATAGCTACTTTCAAGAAAAATGTCGATTTATAAAAAAGGAGGAATTAAATTGATAGAAGTAAAAAATGTGACTAAAAAGTATGGCAATTTTACAGCAGTAGATAACATTACTTTTACAGTAAAAGATGGAGAAGTAGTAGGTCTTTTAGGTCAAAATGGAGCTGGAAAAAGTACAACCATGAACATGATAACAGGTTTTATAGAGCCAACAGAGGGAACTATCATAATTAACGGATATGATATTATGAAAAAGTCCTTAAAAGCTAAAAAACAAATTGGTTACATGCCAGAAAATGTTCCATTATATCCAGAATTAACTGTAAAAGAATTTGTTTCTTATATGGCAGAATTAAAATTAGTAGGAAGAAAGGAAAGAAAGCAAGAAGTAGAAAATGCTATAAAAGAGACAGGTCTAGAAGAAGTAAAAAACAAATTAATACGTAATTTATCTAGAGGTTATAAGCAAAGAGTAAGCATAGCAGGTGCATTAGTAGGTAATCCGGAAGTTTTAATATTAGATGAGCCAACAGTAGGTTTAGATCCAAAACAAATTATAGAGATTAGAAATTTAATTAAAAATTTAGGGAAAAAACATACAGTAATACTTAGCTCACATATTTTATCTGAAATAAGCCAAATATGTGAAAGAGTTGTTATATTAAATAAAGGAAAAATTGTAGCAATAGATACACCAGAAAATTTAGAAGAAAAAACAAAAGAACAAAATGTTTTATTTGTTACAGTAGAAGATAAAGAAGAAAAAATGTCAAGCCTAAAAGAAAAAATAACAGATATTGAGAAGCTAGAAATGATAAAAGATAATGAAGATGGAACAAAACAATATAAGATAGTTTCAAAATCAGAAAAAGATATAAGGAAAGCTTTATTTGATACTTTACCAAAAGAAGGAATTACAATATTTGAATTAAAAAAAGCAGAAACAAGTTTAGAAGATGCATTTATTAAATTAGTAGATAATGCTACAAGCAAAACAGAAAATGCAAAAGGAGGTAATAAATAATGTGGGCAATTATTAAAAAAGAATTCAAATCATATTTTTTATCACCTATAGGTTATGTAGTAGTAGGAATTTTACTATTTGTGTTTAGTATATTTTTCTATATTATAAGTGTACAAACAGGTTCAGTAGATTTAAGTTCTTTGTACTATTATATGGCAATATATGGACTTATTATAGGTGCACCAATTTTAACAATGAGAATGTTTGCAGAAGAAAGAAAAAATGGTACAGAACAATTAATTTTAACATCACCAATTAGTATAACAAAAGTTGTTTTAGGAAAATTAGTTGCAGCATTAGGAGTTATATTAATTACATTAATAATTTCTTTAGGATATTATGCTATAGTAAGCACTTTTGCAAAAACAAGTATAATTCCAATTATAACATCAATGGTAGGATTTATGTTAGTGAGTATGGCAGCTATATCTGTTGGAATGTTTGCCTCAAGTATTACAGAAAATCAAGTAATTTCAGCAATAATTACAATTGCATTTTTACTAATGTCAATATTTATGGAAAATATTAATGAAATATTTTCTAACATATCTTTAATACATTTTTATGAGAAATTTCCATCAGGACTTATTTCTTGGACAGAAGTTGCAGGATTAGTATCTTTTTCTTTAGTATTTATTTTACTAACTATTCTTGTAATGCAAAGAAGAAAAACTGTTAAATAAATTCGGAAAGGAGTAAAAAAGTGAAAAAAGGAATTGAAATTATAAAAAAGAAATGGCTAAAAAATACTTTTTTAACAATTTTATTAATTGCTATAATTTTTGCAATATATTTTGGAATAAATTATGCAGTTAAAAAATTAAATTTAAAAGATATAGATCTTACAACAGATAAAATTTATTCAATATCAGAAAGTACAGAAACTAAATTAAAAGATTTAGATAAAGATGTTCAAATAGAATTAATAAATATGAGTAATTATGTGTATTTGTTAGATTTTACAAATAAATATACACAACTAAACTCTCATATAACAATGGAGAGAATTGATGATTTAACACAAAGACCAGATATAATGAATACATACAATTTAGAATCTACAGATAATTTAATAATTGTAAAATCTGGAGAAAGAGAAACATATATTTCTCTAAGTGATTTATATACTTATGATTATACGACAGGAGAACAAATAGACACAACAGAGGAATCAATTACAAATGCAATAATAGAGGTAACAATAGAAAATAAGCCTAAAATATACTTTTTAGAAGGTCATAATTATTATAATGATAATTATTTTCAATTAGTAAAACAAAATATTACTGCAGAAGCTAATGAAGTAGAAAATTTAAATATTTTAACAAAAGGAAGTATTCCAGAAGATTGTAATTGTTTAGTAATTACAACTTTAAAAGAAGATATCACCGAAATTGAAAAAGATGAATTAATTGCATATAGTAACAAAGGTGGAAAAATATTATTATTAGCAGATAGTAATATTTTAGGAATTAGTACACCAAACTTTGACGAAATATTAAATTTATATGGATTTAATATTTCTAGTGGAATATTAATGGAACAAGATCAAGATAAAATGTTCTATAATTTACCAGAGTTTATAATTGCAAAAGTGGAAAGTAGTGAATTAACTCAAAATTTAAAAATGAATATAAATGTATGTTTTATAGATGCTGGAAAAATTGAATTTAAAGATGAAGAAACATTACAAAATTTAGGAGTAGAATATTCTACTATAGCAAAAACAAGTAGTAAAGCATTTATAAGAACAAACTTAAATATATCAACTTTATCAAAAACAAATCAAGATACAGATGCAGGAGATAGTATAATAGGTGCACTTGTAACAAGAAGTTTGGAAGATGGAAATAGTGCAGAAATGATTGTTTACTCAAATGCAATATTTGCAACAAATCAACAAGTAAATATCAACAACAATTATGCTATGTATGCAAATATGCTTTGCAATAATGATGATGTTGTAATTAACTCAATATCATATTTAACAAAAAGAACAGATACAATTACAATTAGAAAAGATTCAGATAGTGTAAGTTACACAGTAACGCAAAGAGAACATAGTATAATAGTTGGAATAATATTCCTAGTTCCAGCATTAGTTATAGTTTGTGGAATTATTGTATGGCAAATACGTAGAAGAAAAAAATAGAATAAATATAAAAATCTCTCATAAAATTGAATGAGAGATTTTTATATTCTAGGCAAGTTATCATAGTATAATAACTTTCTGTAGAAGATAAATATGGAAGAAATTAGATTTTGTAGCAGTTTGCACTGCGTACAAAATCTTAATTCTAGTTTTTTTTATAGTAGGAGAAATAACTTGAAAAATATAGCTAAAGTGATAATGGTTATAATGGGGACTTTAATAGGTGCAGGTTTTGCTTCTGGTAGAGAAATATATTTATTCTTTTTAGAATATGGATATTATGGAATAATAGGAATATTTATATCTGGAATATTTACTAGTTTCATTATTTATATTGCTTTAAATAGAATAAATAATAAAAATATTAACACATATTCAGAGCTCCTAGAAAATAACAATAAAAATAAAAAAATAGGAGTAGGAATAAATATAATAGTAAACGCATTTTTACTTATTTCATTTTTTATTATGATAGCAGGATTTAGTGCATATATGAAACAAGCATACGAAATTCCAATTTATGCTTCTAGTTTTTTATTTGTATTAGTTTGTTATATTATTTTTAGAAAAAGTCTGCAAGGAATGATGAAAATAAATGAGTATATTGTTCCTGTCTTATTATTTTTTATTGTGTTTTTAGGAATAAAAAATATTCCATACATAATAGAGAGTAAAGCAGTCCTTGAAATTGAAACAAAACAAATAGGATTTATTATAAATAGTCTTTTGTATGCGAGTTATAATAGCATAATATTAATTCCTGTTTTAGTAAATATAAAAAAATATTATAATTCAAAAAAAGAAATAAAATTAATATCAATTGTTAGTGGGCTTTTTATAATAATATTATCACTTTGCATATATGGATTATTATTAAGAGGACAATTTTTTGTAAAAGAATTAGAGTTACCATTACTTCAAATAATTTCTGAATTTGGGATAATATTTAAATATATTTATAGTTTTATAATAATTGCATCAATTCTTACATCAGCTATTTCAACAGGATATAGTTTTTTAGAAAACGTAAGTAAAAATAAAAAAAATTATCAAATAAATTTAATAATAATATGCATGGTAGGAGTATTAGTTTCAAATATAGGTTTTTCTAATTTAGTACAAATTTTATATCCACTATTTGGAATATTAGGATTTATACAAATTATTTTTTTATTAAACAGAAAATCGTCAAGTGAAAAGTTAAATGCAATTCTGTAAAGTAAATGCAAGTTGTAAGAAA
>USDF01000031.1 GCA_900553405.1 uncultured Clostridium sp.
AAAACTTAGTGCTAATAAATAAAAATTTTTAAGACATTTTCAAAAATGATTGACAGGTTTATATTAAATAATATACCAATATTTTACATTTTTATTAATTCGTTTCTCATAAATTTTATCTTAATTCTTTAATATATAGTTTTTTCTACTACAGCTAATATATATGCACGTTTAGCTTGAAATTCAAAGCAATGCTTAGCAGATTAAATATTATCTATCATCGATTTCAAAATCAGTATTTTTAGGAAATTTTATTGTATCTATACTTTCTATTTTTAAATCATTACTTTCAGGAATTTGTATTAAAGATAATAGACTTTCTGCTTCTCTTTTAAAATCTTCTTCTGATTTATCAATATCTTTTACACCTAACAAATTGGATAAACTATTTTCAATTAGAAAATTAGCTATTTCATAGCAACTATATTTATCTAGATATAATTTATTTATAAGTTCTAAATATCTTTTAAATTCTTGATGTTCAGTAATTCCTCTACTATATAGAGGAAAAGAACATTCATGGTTATTCATATATATAATATAATCTTTTTTAAACTCAGTTACTGGAATAGCATATTCAGGAATTGGTATTGTGTTACTTCCAAAATCAAATGTGTTATCAGAATATTGATAAAAACCATAGCCTAAATATCTATCTAAAATATGATTAGGAATATTAGCAACCATAAATAAAACATAATTTTCATTAGATTTTTCATAATTACCATCTTTGCCTAATTTATAATAATATTTTGCAAAGTCTAAATATCTAAAGAAATGAACATATTCGTTTCTTGAATCGTATGTATGGGTATTTAAGGTTGAATTACTTTTAGGTATAGTAGTAATTTCTTTATATTTGTTTAATATTTCTCTTGCTGTGATACATCTATATACTCTCATGGTAAGCTCCTTTCAACTTTAATTATCAATACCAAAAAGTAAGAGGATGATTCCTTTACTAATTAGTGAATATAGGGAATAAATGTATTTAAAACATTTGGATTATACAGTATTTTACATAAAAAAACAATACTTTAATACAAAAATAAAAAATGTCTCTATGGAACATTACATCCAATAAAAACATCTATATTGGTGCTGATGGTGGGACCACTCGCACTCGCGTCACAAAAATAATCCATAGGACTATTTTTACCTGCGTTCAGTCTGGCCTTGAACCAGCCTGAACTTGGCACGTTCCTTTTCGAGTCCCACATTTTAGTGTAAATAAAAAAATAGCTTTCGCTATTTTTTTCTGGTGCTGATGGTGGGACTCGAACCCACATGGTTTCCCGCTGGATTTTGAGTCCAGTGCGTCTGCCAGTTCCGCCACATCAGCGTATTTAAATGAATAAATTTAAGCATATTCATATGATAACAGAAAAAAACGAATTTATCAAGAAAAAATGAGAAAAAACATAAAAAATAATGACAGAGCAAAAAAATACGTGTATAATTAAGTAAATTTAAAGAAATATAATAAAAACAAAAAAGAGAGGGAAAATATAATGACAAAAGATACAAAATATTATGCAAAAATATTAGCAAAAATTGCTATAGCAATATCAGCTTTAATAGGAATATTTTTAACATATAAGCTAGCAATATTTTATATACCATTTATTATCGCAATGATAATAGCGGCATGTATAGAACCACTAATAAAACTATTAATGAAATTTACAAAAATAAAAAGAAAGCCTGCTAGTATAATCTCACTTATTTTAGTTCTATTAATTATCGGAGGAATATTAACATTAGGAGTAGCAAAAATAGTTTCAGAGGGTTCGGCACTACTTTCAAATTTAAATACTTATTTTGATCATATATATAAATGGGGAACAGATTTTATAAATGAAATGAATGAAGGAAGATCAAATATACCACAAGAAGTAGTTGTAGTTATACAAAATTCACTTACAGGATTAATAGATGTTGTAAAAGGGTGGTTAGTAGGATTCCTAAAAGGAACACTTAATTTTGTAACATCAATACCAGATATGATTACATACGGATTTATTACAATACTTGCAATTGTATTTATATGTTTTGATAAAGAATATATACCAAATAAAATAAAAAGTCAAATACCAACAAAATGGTTTGAAAAAATGAGACAAATAATAAATGAGACATGTAGTGTATCTGTAAAATATATAAAAGCAGAAGCAAAATTATCTTTAATTTGCTTTATATGGGTATTAATAGGATTAAACATAGTTAACCTTGTAGGAATAAAAGTAGAATACTTATTTATTATGACAGTAGTTATAGGATTTGTAGATTTATTACCTATATTTGGTGCTGGTGCAGTAATGTTACCATGGGCAGGATATTTATTAATAACAGGAAATATACCATTAGCAATAGCAGTAACAATAGTTTGGATTATTTGGGCTGTTATAAAACAATTAATAGAACCTAAAATGGTAAGTAAAGAAATAGGAATACACCCAATATTTACTTTAATAGGAATGTATACAGGATTTAAACTAATGGGAGTAATAGGAATGATATTAGGCCCAATTGTTTTAATAATATTAAAAAATGTATTTAGTGAATTAATTGAAAAAGGAATATTAAAAAGCTTTTTTGAGCTAGATTAATAAAATATAAAAAGTACGAAAAAAATAAAAATAAATAGGGTATAATAAGTAAAAGAAAATGTAGAAAAAGGTGGAAAAATGTTATATAGTTACGAAACAATAGATATAAAACCAAAATTGAATAAGAAAAAAGTAATTTTATTGATATTAATAGTACTAACTATAATAGCTGTGTCTGTTTATGCTGGAATATATTTTTCAAAAAAAAATAAAGAAAATCAAATAGCAAAAGAACAAGAAGAAATAACTAGAATAAAAATTGAAGAAGAAAACAAAATAAAAGAGGAACAAAGAAAAGAAAAAGAACGTCTAAAAAATTCTGTACCATTTACAGAAGAACAAATAGATAAAATTGAAAATATATATCATCTTCCAGAGGGGAAAAACGCATTTTTGACTTTTGATGATGGACCAACACAAAGTGTTACACCACTTATATTGGATTTGTTAAAACAAGAAAATATAAAAGCTACATTTTTTGTATTAGGAAATAGAGCAAAAGCAAATCCTGAATTAATAAAAAGAGAATTTGATGAAGGTCATTATATAGCAAATCATGGATATTCACACAAATATAGTGCAATTTATCAAAATACACAAACAGTATTAGATGAATATAATTATACAGAAAGTTGTATTCAAGAAGCATTAGAAAATCCAGATTATCATTCAAGATTATTTAGATTTCCTGGAGGTTCTGTTGGAGGCTATTATCATAGCATAAAGAAAGAGGCAATAGGAACTTTAAAAGAACAAGGAATTGCTTATTTAGACTGGAATAGCTTATCAAAAGACGCAGAAGGAGCAAAAACAAAAGAGGATTTATTTCAAAATGTGGTAGATACAGTAGGCGAAAAACAGAATGTTGTTATATTAATGCATGATGCGGCAGACAAAATTTTAACGTATGAAACACTGCCAGATGTCATACAATATTTAAGAGATAATGGATATCAATTTAAAACAATATATGATATTTTATAGGAGGAAAAAATGTTATATGATGTAATTATAATAGGAAGCGGACCTGCAGGAATATCAGCAAGTTTATACACAAAAAGAGCAGGTTTAGAAACTCTTATTGTTTCAAAAGAAATTGGAACGTTAGATAAGGTTGAAAAAATTGAAAACTATTATGGAACACCGAATATAAGTGGAAAAGAAATTCAAAAAATAGGAGAAAAACAAGCAAAAAACTTAAATATAGAAATAAAAAGTGAAGAAGTAATGCAAATAGACTATGGGAGAAACTTTATTGTAAAAACATTAAATTACGAATATGAAGCTAAAACAATTATTATAGCCACGGGAAGTAATAGAAAAGTAGCAAATATAAAAGGAATAAAAGAATTTGAGGGAAAAGGAATAAGTTATTGTACTACATGTGATGGATTTTTTTACAAAGATAAGGATGTTGCAGTACTAGGTAATAAAGAATATGCCTTACATGAAGCACAGAATTTATTACCTATAGCTAAATCTGTAACAATGTTAACAAATGGTGAACAACCTGTGGAAAAAAGAACAGAAGGTATAGAAATAGAAGAAAATAAAATACAAGAATTTAGAGGAACAAATAGTATAGAAGAAATAGAATTTGAAGATAATACTACAAAAAAGATAGATGGAGTGTTTATAGCACTTGGAACAGCATCAAGTAGTGATTTAGCAAGAAAATTAGGAGTTATATTAGATGATAAAAACAATATAAAGGTAGATAACAAGATGGAAACTAATATAAAAGGTGTATATGCTTGTGGAGACTGCACAGGCGGAATTCTTCAAATATCAAAGGCTGTATATGAGGGAATGGTTGCAGGAATGTCTGCGATACAGTTTATAAAAAATACCAAAGAATAAAAATTTTAAATTTATAATAAAAGCTAAAAAATCAGGGTTATAGGTTAAATCCTTATTTAAAAACCTAAATAAATTATAAAAGGAATGAAGTTGATATGGAAATAACAAGTGAAAATTTTGAAAAAGAGGTACTAAATTCAAATGTACCAGTGTTAGTAGATTTTTGGGCAAGTTGGTGTAACCCTTGTAAAATGATGGGACCAGTAGTAGAAGAAGTTGCAAAAGAATTAGATGGAAAGATAAAAGTATTTAAGTTGAATGTAGATGATGAAAGAGATTTAGCAATAAAATACAATATTATGAGTATACCTGCATTTTTACTTTTTAAAAATGGAAAAGTAGAAAAACAAACAATAGGAATGCAAAGTAAAGAAGAATTAATGAGTTTTTTGAGATAAAAATAAGCTAGGAAATATTACTATTTTTGAAAAAAATAACTCATAAAAAATTTATAACAAAAAAATAAAAAAAATTCAAAAAAAATGTTGACAAAAAATAAAAAAGTATGTATAATAAAAATCGTTCGAGAGAGCAAAAAATATTATACATATGCAGGTGTAGTTCAATGGTAGAATTCCAGCCTTCCAAGCTGGCTATGCGGGTTCGATTCCCGCTACCTGCTCCAAGTTAAAACAACTTACAAAATAATAAAGTTTTGTAGGTTGTTTTTTATTTATGGAAATCATTGAAAAAACAAAACAATATTGATATACTATTAACAAACATTTTAAGAGGTGAAAACATGGATATAGAAAAAATAAAGGAATTTTTAATGCAAGAACATATATTAGTTATGTTATTAACAATAGTTATAGCAGTAATAATACTAAAAATAAAAGACAAAATCTTTAATAAAGCAATAAAGAAAATTGAAGCAGAAAAAAAGAGAAATACCAAGAAAGAAATTACATACATAAAACTTACCAAAAACATAATAAACTATTTAATAATAATAGTTGCAATTTTATTTATATTACAACTATTTGGAGTTAATGTAAGTTCAATTATAGCAGGATTAGGAGTAGCCTCTGTAATAGCAGGTTTAGCACTTCAGGATGCATTAAAAGACATTATAATGGGATTCAATATAATAGTAGATAACTATTATTCAGTAGGAGATGTTATAAAAATAGGAGACTTTGAAGGAAAGGTAATTGAATTAGGAGTAAAAACAACAAAATTGCAAGATGTTAATAATGAAAATGTATTAATTATTGCAAACAGAAACATTGGTCAGGCACTAAAATCATCAGATGAATTGATAATAGATGTACCAGCTCCATATGAAGAAAAAACAGAGAAAATTGAAAAAATTATTGATGTAATTGTTGAAAAGATAAAAGAAAATGAGAATGTAAAAAAAGTTAAATATGTAGGAATAAACCAATTTGCAGATTCAGCAGTAAATTACAGAATAATTATATGGTGTTCTCCAGAAGTAAGATTGCCAGTAAAAAGATATGCCTTAAGAACTGTAAAATTAACATTAGATGAAAATAATATTACAATACCATACACACAAGTAGATATTCACCAAAAATAAATATACTATACTACTTCTGTTCAAGAAGTATAAAGGATTAGAAAAATAAAGTAGGAGAAGAAGTATGAACATAGGAATAGATATAGATAACGTTATTTCAAATTTTGATGAAGAACTATTAAAAGAATATATAAAACATGATAAAGAATTAAGAAATAGTGGAATAATAAACCAAAATGCTAAATATATCAGAAACGATATGTTTGATTGGAGTGAAGAGGAAGACAATATATTTTATAAAGAAAACATAGAGAGAATTGCTAAAAACTTAAAAGTAATCGAAGGAGTAAAAGAATATATAGATAAACTAAAAAAAGATGGTCATAATATATATATAATTACAGGAAGAGATAATGGAGAATATTCAGATCCTTATAATATGACAAAAGAATGGTTGCAAGAAAATAATATATATTATGATAAACTAATTTTTACAGATGCCTATGATAAGAGTCAAAAATCTAAAGAATGCATCAAAAATAATGTGGAAATAATGATAGATGATTCAGTTAGTATTTGTAAAAATTGCGTAGAAAGCGGAATAACTACACTTATAATGGACAAGCTTTACAATAGAGAAGAAAAAAACTTAACTAGAGTTAAAGATTGGAAAGAAATATATGAGTACATTAAAAATTATAAAAAAGAAAAGTTCAATTTAATTTTAGATACAGATACATACAATGAATGTGATGATCAATTTGCGCTTTCATATATGTTAAAATCACAAGATGTATTTAATATAGAAGCAATTACAGTTGCACCATTTTCGCATAAATCAAAAAATGTGACTACTGAGGAAAGCCAAGAATTAAGCTATAATGAAATCTTAAAAATATGTAATTGGCTAAATTTTGATACAACAAATAAAGTATTTAAAGGTTCAACAAATTATTTGCAAAATGGATATAATGGAGAAAATGAAGCGGTTAATAAAATAATTGAAATAGCATTAAAAAATGAAAAAACACATATATTAGCAATTGGGGCAATTACAAATATTGCACTAGCAATAAAGAAAGAGCCTAAAATAATTGATAAAATAGAAGTAATTTGGCTAGGTGGACATAGTTTATTACAAGAGGAAAATAGAGAATTTAATTTTAGACAAGATGTTGAAGCGGTAAGAATAGTATTTGAATCTAAAGTAAAATTAACAGTAATACCTTGCAAAAATGTGGCATCTAATTTACAAACATCAATATATGAGTTAAATCATCATTTAAAAGACAAAAGTGAATTATGCAACTATTTAATAAGTAGATTTTATAATGATGGATATCATGGAAATCAAGAGAGAAGAATTATATGGGATATTTCTGTAATTGCTTATATGATAAATAAAAAATGGTTTACCAGTAAAGATATAAGTTGTCCAAATATAAAAGAAGATACATCATATGAAATAACAACTAATAGGCATAACATAACAATGGTAACTTATATAGATGCAAATAGCGTTTATAATGATTTATTTGAAAAATTAGGAGAGTAAGTATATGAAATTAACAAGTGAAGAAGCAAGAAAATTATTAGAAGAGGAAAGAAAAAATACAAAAGATGATAGATGGATAGCTCACTCAATATCTGTTGGAAATAGTGCTGGAAGAATTGCTAAAGCATTAGAAGAAAAAGGACATAAAGTAGATGTTGATAAAACAATAGCTTTAGGTTATTTGCACGATATAGGAAAATATAATGGAGAATCACAAGGACATGTTATAAGAGGATATAATTATTTAAAAGATAAAGGGTATGATGAGGAATATTGTAATATATGCCTAACACATTCATATTTAAATAATGATGTTACTTGTACTGCAGGAGGAGGTCCAAAACCAGAAGATAATCCATTTTTGACAGACTTTATAAAAAATCATAAATATACAATAGAGGAAAAACTAATAAACTTATGTGACTTAATGTGTCCACAAAAAAACAAAGTATTTACAGTAGACAAAAGATTAATCGATATTATGATTAGAAGAGGTGCGTATTCAAATACACAATATCATATAAAGGAAACATATAAATTAAAAGAATATTTTGATAGTTTATTAGGATATAATTTATATGATTTATTTCCAGAAATAAAAGAAAACTTGTAAAATTAAAAATTAAAACACTTATACAAATTACCAAATTGTCAGTGACTATTTGGTAATTTTTCTTTTAATTAAATGCCAATTATACTATACTTTAAATATAAATGATAAATATATCATTATAAGAAAAAGGAGGGAAATATTATGGCATTAATAAAATGTCCAGAATGTAATAATCAAATAAGTGATCAAGCAGATAGTTGTCCAAAATGTGGATATGAACTAAAAAAGAAAACAAAAGAAATAGAGAACAAAGAAGAGAGTAAATCATTTATAAAAAAGGGTAATTTAAAATATTTAATAATAGTATTAGTAATAGCAGTAGGAGCATTTTTATTTTTCCAACAACCTAATAATAATACAGGAACAGGAACTGGTACAGGTACAGAACAACCAACTACTCCATCAACA
Source organism: uncultured Clostridium sp. (assembly GCA_900553405.1). Classification (GTDB taxonomy): domain Bacteria; phylum Bacillota; class Clostridia; order TANB77; family CAG-508; genus UMGS1663. The sequence goes on from USDF01000031.1 coordinate 8,529, forward strand.
AATACTGGATATTCAGTATATACTGATGCTTATCTTGGAATATCTTTTGAAATACCAAGTAATTATAAAGTAACTACAGATAAAGAAGGATACATATATGTAGGTCAAAACATAGATAGCAAAGGAGCGTTAATTCCATATATAATTATTGGTAGATATGATAATTTCAATAATGGAGTACAATTTTTAAATAATTTTACAGACTACATGAGAAAGCAATATAGTGACCTTAAAATTATAATTGATTTAATTTCTGGAGTTATTGGAAATAGAACAGTATATGGACTTGCATATAGTTATAATGTAGAGAATCATTTAATAATAGATAACAGATACGCAGTTGTTATAAATAATAAAGTATATATGGTAGGCTCTAAAGAAGAAAATACCAATACAACTGAAATTAATAATGTGGTAGAACATATTTTATCTACTCTAACAGAAAGGGGTGCATAATATGGCATTAATAAAATGTAGTGAATGTGGAGAAAGTATATCATCAAGTGCTAAAACATGCCCACATTGTGGTGTAAAAATTAATTTACAAACATGCCCTGAATGTGGTGCAAAATTAAAAGGTGATGAAACTAATTGCCCTGAATGTGGTTATCCAATTAATAAAAAGAATGCAACAAATATAATAACTGAAAATTTAGATAAAATAACAGGTGCTAAATCAGAAAGCTATGTAAAATTTAAAGATTTATTTAAAAATACTTTCAAAAAACATACAGAAGAAGAATTAGATGAAGTATTTGTTTGTGGTTCAGATAAAACAACTCCAAAAGTAGAAGATATAAATCCAAAACAAGCAAGTGCATGGGTATATTTTAAAATATTATTATTTTTCTTAATTGCATATATTCCAACGCGTATAGGATTTATAACTTATGGAAATACAAACTTTTTACCTATTATGGTTATGTTAGCAGCATTTGCAGTACCAGTAACAATACTTATATTTTTCTTTGAAATTAACTTGTTTAGAAATATACCATTTTATAAAGTAATAAAATATTTCGTATTGGGTGGTTCATTATCACTAATTTTAGCAATTTTATATTTCTCATTACCTTATTTTGAGTCAAGTGCAACAACTCAAACTTTCACGGGAGCATTGATGATTGGCTTAATTGAAGAAGCTGCTAAAGCAGTCATAGTTGCCATTTTCTTATTTAAAAGTAAGAAGAGCAAATATATACTAAATGGTTTATTAGTAGGTGCAGCAGTTGGAGCAGGATTTGCAGCTTTTGAAACAGCAGGATACATTTTAAGATATGGAATGAGTGGTGGTGTACAAACGATGCTAGAAATTATTAAACTACGTGGATTTTTAGCACCAGGTGGACACGTTGCTTGGGCAGCAATTGAAGGAGCAGCATTAATGTATGTTAAAGGTTTTGAAAAATTAGATAAAAAACATATAAATGATAAAAGATTTTTATTAATTTGTTTAATACCAGTAGTACTACATGGAATTTGGGATATGCCTATTGAACTTCCATATTATTTAGTACAAATTGCAATGACTATTATTGCTTGGATTGTAATAATATATTTCATAAATTTAGGATTAAAACAAATTGATGAAGCTAAAAAGTTAGAATTGGCTAAAAAAGTAGAGGCAAATAAAAAAATAGAAGAGAGTAAATAATTGAATAAAAATAAAACAAGTAGGTTGCATTTTATATTTGCAATCTACTTGTTTTTAATTGTTTATTGACCTTGTTCCATCTTTAGAAAACATCCATACAACAGGAAAGATTAGGAGATTGCATGTAAATATCGATTGCTTCTCTATCAGAGTAATTTTTATTGTTAATCAAATTTACCATCTCATTTTCAGAAACGACACTTGAACAATAACTACCATCATCTGAAAAGCCAATAAAATACTTGCCAGTCTTACTTTTTACCAAAGAATAATGCTCTTCAAATTTATGATTATTATGATTGATAGTAAAACTCCTTATTTCTAAAATTCCTATAGGTCTTTGACGTAATTTTTCTGCTGTCATTTTTTTCCTCCTTACAATCGTTATTCGAGAAATTTTTAATGCTATAGTTAGCATAGTTACTAATAATGAAAGCATTATATCATAATACATAATATATGTAAACTTTCAACCTGTTATATAATTTTGTATACATAGGAGAAGAGCTGTATCCTTAATGGAAACAGCTCTCCTTTTTTCAAGTTAAACAACAATTTTTTACAGTTCATCTTCGACAATTTTGCTTGCGAGACCGATGTAGCCAGAAGGAGTAAGAGCAAGAAGTGTTGCCTTATCTTCGGGAGAAAGCACATCCAGAGATTTAATGAATTCCTGGATAGATTCCTTAGAAATATTCTTTCCTCTTGTCAATTCCTTTAACTGATTGTAAGCGTCAGGAATACCATACTTACGAAGTACAGTTTGAATAGGCTCTGCCAAAACTTCCCACTTGCTGTCCAAATCAGAAGAAATCTTATCCATATTGACTGCAACCTTTTTCAAACCACCGATTGTTTGTTCAATAGCCTGAATGGAATAACCAAGTGCAAGTCCGATGTTCCTCTGTAAAGAAGAATCGGAAAGATCTCTCTGCATACGAGAGCGAGGAAGCTCATCAGAAAGTACGGAACAAATACCGTTGCAAATTTTGATATTGGCTTCGCTATTCTCAAAGCGAATAGGATTGACTTTATGTGGCATAGTACTGCTACCAACCTCAGTTTTTACAGCAATCTGTTTAAAATAGTCCATACTGATATACAACCACATGTCCAAATCAAAGTCCCTAAGGACATTGTTGAAGTGTCGAATGCCATCAAGAATATGGCAGACATAGTCATGACTTTCAATTTGGGTTGTTACGGGATTAAACTCTAATCCCAGATATTTCTCAATGAAACGTTTAGCCAACACAGGCCAGTTTTCATTAGGAAAAGCAACAGAGATTGCTGCGTAATTACCGGTAGCACCGTTGAACTTTGCACAAGCTTTGATGGATTTGATATTTTCCAAAGATTTTCTCAAACGATACACGTAGACAGTCATTTCTTTACCAATAGTAGTAGGGGTTGCAGGTTGTCCGTGTGTGTGTGCAAGCATAGCAGTATTAGCATGATCGATTGCAATTTCAGAAATCTTGTTAATTAACTGCTCAGCTGTAGGAATCCATACTTCCGAAAGAGCTGTAGAAATCATGTTTGCATAAGAAGGATTTGTAATGTCTTCAGAAGTGCAACCAATATGCACAAAGCTGACCAGATTATCTAATCCTATTTCTTTGAGTTTTTCAGCTACAAAGAGCTCAACAGATTTCACATCGTGGTTAGTAACCGATTCGATTTCTTTAACTCTTACATAAGAAGTATCAGAAAAATCGGTATAAATTGCCATGATTTCAGGAAGTCTGTTAATGTCAAAGGCATCTAAAATTTCTGAACCATTGACATTCTCAAGCAAGAACTTGAGCCAGTACACTTCTACCTTAACTCTGTTTTTTACCAGAGCATATTCGGAGAAGTAAGGAGCTAATTTCTCGCCAATCTGTGAGTACCGTCCGTCTAAAGGACATAATGCGAAGTGCTTTGCAGAAATGTTTTCTGCTAAAATTGTGTTGTCTCTTGTCATAAGGTATTCTCCTCTCTAAAAGTTATTTAACTATTGCCTTCCTAGTAGTGTTGCATAATTTTAGAAACTTAATAGTTATTGAGACACCGACATTATACTATAATTTACATAAAAAGTAAATACGAAATAAATAATTTTTAAGTTACTCTTGTTGTAAAAATAAATTTTTATTATATTGAAAAAAATATTAATTAATGATATGATACGATATGATAAAATTATTAATATTCAAAGGAGAAAATGGTGAAACAAGAGAAATCTTTAGTTGAAGTAAGAAACGACAGAAAAGGAATAAGAAAAATAGTAAATAATGTAGTTGAACTTATAAAATCTAAAGTAAATAAGAACTATATTTTATCGGAAAGCTCTCCAGAATTTTTAAGACGAAATAAAGAGTTGATATTGAAAACTATAAAAAGAGATTATAGATATTTAGATCAAGTGCCCGATGATATATTATTAGAGGAATTGCTACAGCAGTCGCTTCCAACTAATGGAATTATTGATACTGCTTTCAAAAGTGGATATGTGCTTACAGCCAATCCATATCGGTAAACATAGTTCAGCAATATTGCTAGGTGAAAATGCTAAAACAGCAATATTACAATATATTGAAATGCAAAAAGGAAATTCTAAAAATGATAATTTGTTTGAAAGAAAAAAATCAGATTATCAGTGGAGATTATCATGCATATTAGAATATTTGGATAAAAGTTTATTGCTAGACAATAACTTTAAAGAGCAATTATTAGATTTAGCTATTGAAAAAGGTTATAGGATAAAAGAAAGTTCACAAACGTACTTAAAGCAAAACAGCGAACTTGCAGAAAACTATTATAAAGAATTATTAGAAAATAATGCTGTAGATGAATTATTAAATGCTAATATATTAAATCCAGAGTTAGTGAAAAACAAGAACTTTTTACAAAATTATATTAATATACTATCTCAAAGAGGTATTGATAATGAAACTATTGTTAGTACTTTAACACATAATGAAGAATGTATTAGTGTTTTTAAAACTGATATAGAATTATTTCAATCATTATTTGAGCAGATAGCACCATCAAATTTAGAAGATTTTTTTGATAAATTTTTTAATGATGAAGAAATAAAAGAATTTTTTACAAAACAAGATAAATTTAGAGGAAAACTTTTACAGCTTAGTAGATTATATACTAAGGATAGTACTATTTTACAATCATTGAATGGGAAATTGCTTGGGGAGCAATATCAAGACATACCAAACTATAAAATGCAATTGATTGCTAAAAATCCAAAATTTCAAAGTAAAATATTAGGGCTTAATGATTATGAATATAGATTATATAGTAAAATGACGCAATTAGTATCACAAAAAACAGATAGATGGAATAGATTTGAACAGAATATAGTTGAAAATTTATCAGATGGATATTATGGAGAACTAATTACTGACTTATATGAACAAGCCAAAAAAGGAAATAAAATGACTATTAAAGATATTGAAACATTAACATTTTTACTTTCAAGAGATTGTTTATCAAAATCGGTTTTAATGGATATGTTTAAAAGTCAAGGTATGGATGAAAGAGCTATAAAACAAAAAGAAATTGCATATTCCAATAATGTATTTAATATTACTAATAAAAATGAATTGGAATACTTTGAAGAAATAAAAGAGTTGATATGTGATACTATATTAACTAATCCTAGTTTAGATGATGAACAATTAACAACTTCATTAAGTAAATATTTAGGCAAGTTCAAACAAATGTCAGAGTTAGATAGAATGAAGTTAGCTTTATTGGAAAAATACTATAATATGGATTTAAGAGAAGCTACTAATGTTGTAAATAAATTTTCATCCGATATAGACAATATATCTGTTAATAATGAATATCAAGCTAGTATAGTAGAACAAATTAGAGCTATAAAAAATATTTTGGAAACCAATGATATTAATACTTTAAGTCAAGTTGCTGGATTAGATATATTAGTAGAAACCGATTTATCATCAAGCACATATCTGATTGAACAAACAAAAGAAATTTTCGAACAAGCATACAAAGAAAGGTTATATATGCCTAAAGAAGATAATAAAATAGGAACTGCTACTTTTAATGGAAAAAATATTGAGATATTTGATGCTAATACAGATTTTTCATTGATTGTTAAAAGAGTAGGAATTAATGATAGGAATTCTAAAGAAATTTGGAATGCTATGACAAAAGATGGAGAATATGGACGAAAAGATTTAAGATATTATACTTGTTGTTCATACATGACTGATGAAAATATTTTGAATCTAGATAATGATAGCGAAGTTATACTTGGATTTGCACAGGGAACTAAAGATTACTCTTTTGATGCCATTTATCCCCACGATGCCCACACTCCTTTTTATGGAGGAGATAGTATTTATAGTGATTTAGGTAGTTCTTATATGTTACCTTCTACATTGGAAACTAATACTGATAATAATTATAATGAAGTTGTAATAAATACATTAGGAATTGATGAACAAGGAAAAATGACAAAATTACAACCAGATTATATTGTTTATATAAAAAGAAATAAAGATAACTTAGAAAGTGCCCCTGTATGGGAAAAATCACAAAAAGTTGCAAGTGAATTTGGAATTCCAATTGTAATGGTAGATAAAGAAAAAGTTAAAGAAAGTGAAAAAAACAAAATAGCTAGTATGGCAGATACATTAAAAGAGATGCCAAGTAGTAATGAAGCTTTAAAGTTTGTGAAAAAAGTTGAGCATTATACAAGTAGATATGGTGCAGAGGATATATTAGAGTATGCTCCTAAGGATAGGATAAATTTTTTAACAGAATATATAAAACAAAGACAATTAGATGAAAAAGAAAATATTTCAATTCCTAAAATAGATACAGCCACTATTACTAGAGAGTCATCTACTAATAATATGCAAAACATTTTAATAAGACAAACTAAATTAAAAGAAAAAAATATTATTACAGAAAAAGAGGAAAAATGAAGAAAATAAAAAATAATAAGATTATTGATTTAAAAAACAAAAATGAATATGAAAAATCTATTAAGCTTGGTGAAATATCAAAAAAAATTAATGCAGTTTTTAAAAAGGCTGTAAAAAATTATTAAAAAATTTGACAATTTCTTCAAGAGAGTATCTAATATTATTGTAGCAACAAGTGTTACAAATTCAAAAAATATATTTAACAAGAACTAATAACTTTATTAAACGTAATTGAAAGGTAGGATTTAATATAATGAATAATGAGTATGAGTTTTATAAAAAAAGGAATGAAGAAAAAGAAAATGCAATTGATAATACTTCGAATAGAGAGAAATTTAAATTATCTCAATTAAAGTATACTAAATATCATTGGATGTCTGGAGAAGTAGTAAATGGATGTCCAATTACTACTTCTATTGAAATAGTACCTGAAATGTTGGGAGAAAAATGGAAAGTTAACGTTATACATAAATATATGCTAGAAAATAATTATGAGGTAAAAACTATAAATAAGCAATATGACTTGCAAAATCAAAAAACAAAATTGGAAATATTAGAAAATAATGATTTAAGAGATTTAAAAAATAATTATTTCAGCGATGATAAAATTGAAGGATATACACATTGGGAATTAGAATACAATTATTATTTTAAAATTTCTGGAACATTTGACCAAGAACCGAAAGAAATTAAAAAAGTAGAAAGTATTTTAAATTGTGAAAATATAATTAATGAAGCATTGGCAGAAGTTGATGAAATAGTAAGACCAATTCAAGATAAGGAAAAATAATTATTATAGAATATAGGTATATATTTGTTAGAATATTCTCTAAATATATTTTAATATAAGTTTTCAAAAAGAGTATAATCTCAAATTTAATTTTTTTACTTTTATCAGTCTCAATATTACATAATTTTGATAAATATCAGCTTTTATTCTCAAATTCAGTAAAATATAAAAAGAGGATTAAATTATTTTTATAATTTTTCCTCTTTTTTGATATTATCTAGATAAAAAACTTACGAACTTTTAAGTCCGTAAGTTGATTTAAAATGGAGCGGATGGCGGGAATCGAACCCGCGCTATCAGGTCGGAAGCATGACATTCTACCACTAAATTACACCCGCAAATGTAACTAAACATATTATATAACATATAAAAGATACTTTCAAGTAAAAAATAACAAAAATGACTTGCCAAAATAAAAAACAAATGGTAAAATAAATAAAAAATTTAAAGGGGAGTAGCTTATAAACTACTAATCAACATCTCGGCAGAAAATGCATGGTTAGTAACCTCTAAGGTAAGCAAGACTTTTAAAGAAAGGAGTACATGTAAATGTAGTGTTTTCTTTAGGAGTCTTATTTTTTATATAATAGGAAATTTTAGAAAAAATAGACTATTAAACAAAAAAATGGAAAAAATAAAATTAGATGGCGCAAAAGGAAAAGTCCATTTTGCGTCAAAAGGAGAGATTTGAATTGGAAGAAAATTGGTTTAACAAAAGTATTGAACAAACAGAAAAAGAGTTAGAAACAAACATTGAAAATGGATTAAACAAAGAACAAGTAGAAAAAGCAAGAGAAAAATATGGTTTAAATGAATTAAAAGCTAAGAAAAAGAAAAGCTTAATAATTAAATTTTTAGAGCAATTTAAAGATTTCATGATTATAATTTTAATTATTGCAGCAATAATTTCAGGTGCTGTAGGAATTGCACAAGGAGAAGGAATTACAGATACAATTATAATTTTAATAGTTGTAATAGTAAATGCAATAATAGGTGTAGCACAAGAAAACAAGGCAGAAAAATCTTTAGAGGCTTTGCAAAAATTAAGTTCTCATGCAGCAAAAGTAATAAGAAATGGAAAAATGGAAGTATTACCTTCAAAAGAACTAGTGCCAGGAGACATAGTTGTACTAGATACAGGAGACTATGTACCAGCAGATTTAAGAATCTGTGAAGGAGCAAATTTAAAAGTTCAAGAATCTTCATTAACAGGAGAATCTGTTCCAGTAGAGAAAAATATAGATACTATTGAAGAAGAAAAAATAGGAATTGGCGATAGAAGTAATATGCTATTTTCATCTAGTTTAATTACTTATGGCAGAGGAAAAGCAATAGTAGTAGCAACTGGAATGAATACAGAAGTAGGTAAAATTGCAGAGATAATAACTAATGCAGAAAGTACAGATACGCCACTTCAAGAAAAATTAAATAAATTAGGAAAAACATTAGGAATAGCAGCGGTTCTTATATGTGTAGTTATTTTTATTATAGGAATAGCTATTGGAAAAGATGCACTAGAAATGTTTATGACAGCCGTAAGCTTAGCAGTAGCGGCTATACCAGAGGGATTAGCAGCAGTTTCAACAATAGTTTTAGCAATTGGTGTTCAAAGAATGGTAAAGAAAAATGCTATTGTAAAAAAACTTCCAGCAGTAGAAACCTTGGGAAGTGCAACAGTTATATGTTCAGATAAAACAGGAACATTAACACAAAATAAAATGACAGTACAAAAAGTATTTTATGATGACATTTTACAAAATGTAGAAAATGCAAAAGTAAATAATAACAATGAAGAATTAAAGAAATTAGTATATATAAGTATGCTTTGCAATGATACAAAAGTAGCTTTAGACAATACTCTAACAGGTGATCCAACAGAAACAGCATTAGTAGATATGGGATTTGAGTTAGATTTCCAACCAGCTTTATATGAAGAGTATCCAAGAGTAGAGGAAATACCATTTGACTCAGATAGAAAATTAATGACAACAGTTCACAAAGTTGGAGAAACATATTTTGTTTATACAAAAGGTGGAATAGATGAATTATTAGCAAGATGTAAAGCCTATATTTTAGATGGAAAAATAGAAAACAACTTAGAGGAATATAAAGAAACAATAGCAAGAAATAACGAGGCAATGGCACAAGATGCTTTAAGAGTACTTGGAATGGCCTATAAAGAAATGGATCATATGCCAACAAAAGAAGAAATGAAAAACATAGAAAATGAATTGATATTTGTTGGAATGGTTGGAATGATAGATCCACCAAGAGAAGAAGCAAGAAAAGCAGTAGAAAAATGTAAAACAGCAGGAATAAAAACAGTTATGATTACAGGAGACCATAAAATAACAGCGATAGCAATAGCAAGACAATTAGGTATTTTGGAAAATGATGAAGAAGCAATAACAGGTGCAGAACTTGAAGAAATGAGTCAGGAAGAGTTAGAACAAAATGTTAGAAAATACAGTGTATATGCAAGAGTATCACCAGAACATAAAGTAAGAATAGTAAAAGCATGGCAAAAAAATGGAGAAGTAGTTGCAATGACAGGTGATGGTGTAAATGATGCACCAGCATTAAAAACAGCAGATATTGGATGCAGTATGGGAATGGTAGGAACAGACGTTGCAAAAGAAGCTTCAGATGTTATCCTAACAGATGATAACTTTGCAACAGTAGTATCAGCAGTAGAAGAAGGAAGACGTATATATGACAATATATTAAAAGCGATACAATATTTATTATCTAGCAATGTAGGAGAAATTATTGTTTTATTTGTAGCAATATTAATTACACCATGGCTTTCAAGCAAATTTGGAATAGATGTTAGCTTAATAGTTCCATTACTTCCAATTCATATATTATGGATAAATTTAGTAACAGATTCACTTCCTGCTTTAGCATTAGCAGTAGATCCAGCAGAAGAAGATATAATGGAAAGAAAGCCTTTAAAAAGTGGAAAAGGAATATTTACAAAAGGAATGACATGGAGAGTAATATATCAAGGAATAATGATAGGATTATTAACACTTGCAGCATTTATTATAGGCTTAGCTACACCAGAGGCTGAACTTCCACAAATAGAGGGATTAAGTGTGCAAGAAATAAAAGTAGAAATAGGCCAAACAATGGCATTTACAGTTTTAGCACTATCAGAACTTGTTCATGTATTTAATGTAAGAAATAACAAAAAATCAATATTTAAAACAAAAGCTTTAAGTAATAAATATTTATTATTAGCAATTGCAGTGTCAGCAGCACTTATGTTAGTAATACTATTTGTACCATTCTTAAGAGAAGTATTTAGTATACCAGTTTTACCAACAGCTAATATAATTGAAACAATAGCACTTGTATTTGCACCACTTGTTATAGTAGAAATATTTAAATTATTAAAAATAAATACAACAAAAGACGAATAAATGTTAAGCTAGACGCTACATACTGACACAAAAAATGTCACAAAAGAGCGTCTTTTTTTATGAAAAAATTAAGAGAACATCTAATGCATTAATGAAACTCGTACCATTAAAACAATCAAAATTTGACTTTTCACTAGAAATTTAGTACAATATAATTTGAATATACTTGCATTGGCAAGAGAACTTTGAAAAATAAATAAAAGGAGGCTTCTATTCACAAATCTCATAACATTATTAATTTTCAACAAGGAGGAAAAAGAGTATGATGAAAGATGTTTTAAGCGTATGGATGTTTAGATTAAAGGCTCTGTGGAGTAACTGGGGATGGGAACTTTGGATAGGATTCTGTATCGTAGGAATGCTTATTCCAACTCTTGTTTATCCACTGCAGATATTGGTTATTACTTTGGGTAGAGCCATTCTATCGCCGATTCCTAAACTGGCAGAATGGGCTGTACGTAGTTACATGGATTATTCTGATGACATGTTTTTGATTGCCTGTGCTGACTGTGGAAGAATCTTTTTTCTTTCTTGTGTCATTTCTGCATTTATCGAGTTTCTTATAGCAGTTATTCAGGCTTATACTTATTCTGAAGAATACTAAGAAAGAAAAAATAGAGGCATAGTTTCCTTTTTCACGGGTGTGAACGTTGTTTGCATCCGTGTTTTTTTGTGTGTACCGTTGACTACTAATTTATAATTCGCATTTAATTCTACATTTGAACCATTTGCAGTCATATTATACCTACATTTTTGCTCTAACACATCTGCACTATATACATATTTTTTTTATGTTGTTAAATTTTCTACTAATCCTTTTTTTATTTCTCTTTGTATTGTTAATAAACTTTCAATTTCTGAACATGGATTCTTTCCAATGTTATACTATTTTTCTATTTGTTTTTTTCAACATAATTTAAATGTTTGAATACTATCCGAAGAATAATCAAAATTTGACGTTTTAAGAAAAGTATGATATAATTAAAAGCGTGGTGTGAAAAAAAACAGAAAGGATGTAGAAAAAATGAATAATGATACTACATGTGGGCTGAAAATTAAACAAGTTATAGCAACATTAATAATATTAGTAATGACAGCCACAATAGGACAAATGTTTATTTTTAAACAAGAAAATTTACAAATAGCAAAAGAAGAAACATTAGAAATAGAAAATACTGTAGAAAAAGCAGAAGTAGAAAGCAGTTTTGAAAGAGAAACAGAAGTAACATCAAGATCAGCAGAAGAAAGAATAGTAGAAGAAACTATTGAAGAACAACCACAATATATATCAATAGAAGAAATAACAATTTCAAGAGATATGGATTTAACTGAAAGATGTGGAATATCAAAAGAAGACTTTATAAATTTAATGGAAAATATGAAAGTTGACTATTCAGGATTCTTCGCAGAAAATGCAGAAACAATATATGATTTATGTGAAGAATATGAGATAAACGAAATATTCTTCTGTGGATTAATTGCAGCAGAATCAGGATGGAAAATATCATCTAACCATAGAAATACATGTAACTATATAAGTATGATGTCTGGTGGAAAATTAATTAGATATTCAACACCAGAAGAAGGTTTAGAAGCAGCAGCTAAGTTATTACACAATAGATATTTAACAGAAGGTGGTTCTTGTTATTATGGAAAAACTTTATCTGCAGTACAAAGAAGATTTTGTCCAAACTCTTCAACATGGGTGGGCTTAGTTTATGGATGTATGAAACAAGTTGTAAAATAGAAAATATGGAGCTAACAATTTAAGTTAGCTCTTTTTATATAGTAGAAGAAATTTCTTAATATATAAATATAATAATTATAGGTTTACAATAGATATGTCACAATAAAATAAAAAAATAGGAAATACCAATT
>USDF01000032.1 GCA_900553405.1 uncultured Clostridium sp.
TCTATATCTTGTAGAAATTTAAAACAATCAGTTGTTAAACAAGGGATATTTTCTAATAAAGTAATGAATTACGGATTACTGTTGATATTTTTAATTGAACTGGTAGTATTTGTTACACCGGTTGGCAAATTAATAAATATTGTTTCAATAGAATTTGGGTTAATATTCGTAGTATTCTTAATAAATCTTATGGCAATATTTATTTATGAATTAATTAAGCCATTATTAGTTAGTTGGTTTAAAGATTAGGATATAGAGAGTAAATACGAGGTACAAGATATGCTTAAATGGGTTAAAGAAAATAAAATTATGATGATGACTATAGTAATATTTGAGATTGTTGCTATAGCGTTATTTATTTCAACTAAAAAGTTATTTTATCTACTAAATTTTAATTATATAGGAGTATGTTTAGGAACAGGAATGTATTTAATGTCTCATAAAGTTAAATATGCCAGAAACTTTGTTCAATTGGCAGTTGGTTTATATATGCTTATATATTTAGGCGTTATTTGTCGTGAAAATATGCAAATTGAAGGATTATGGTATTATTTGTTTTTAGGAGTATTTGAAGCTGCTACTATTCATTATTTTGTTGCTAAAATTGCTGGACCGTTATTCTTTGGAAGAGGCTGGTGTGGTTATGCGTGCTGGACGGGAATGATACTAGATCTATTACCATATAAGATTCCTAAGAGTAATAGGAAAAAATTAGGATGGCTTAGATATATCGTATTCGTGCTATCATTAACATTTGTATCAGGATTATTTATTTTTAAGGTGGATAATTTAGAGAATATAATGTTTTGGTCGTTTATAATAGGAAATATAATTTATTATATCTTGGGTATATTATTAGCCTATATACTTAAAGATAATAGGGCTTTTTGTAAATATATATGTCCTATAACGGTGTTTTTAAAGCCAGCTAGTTATTTTTCTTATTTAAGGGTTAAGTGTAATCATAATAAATGTATTAATTGTCATAAATGTTTAAGGGTATGTCCAATGAATGTTGATATGTTAGATGATTCTCGTAAAAGAAAAAATGGTACTGAATGTATACTTTGCTGTAATTGTATTAAAGAGTGTCCAAAAGGAGCCTTGGATTTAAAATGATTATTATGGTGATGATTTAAGTGAAAAAAATAAAATAGGAATGTTTTTAATTGTTCTAGGAAATTTATTGTATTTAGCATTTACAGTTTTTTGGGGAAGATGAAATTAGTAGCTTTTAGTAATTTACTAGTGTTCTTTTAGTGGGATTATCTATTGGTTGTAATTTAGTTGGGATAATTTTATTAGTCACACATATGAGTAAAAATAGGTGACATTGGATATTTAGTTAACTATGAGGTAATATTATTATTTTAGTATCAATCATTTTAAAGTCTTTTTAGTATAGAATTTATTCTTTTACATAACAAAAACTAACTATTTATAAACTGTCCAACTTTTGGGGTTCAGTTCAAAATGGTCTTATTTGGGATAAAGATAAAAATGAATATACTTATAAGATACCAACTATTATATTTGCCGAGAATACCTATTCAAATATTGAAAAATTAATTGAAGCAATTTTGAATTATTACAAAGAAAATAAAATAAAACGAATACATCAATTTGATATTATAGTTGCCGGAGATTACACAATTGTTAATTCTTGTAAAGGACAAATTAGTTTTAATGATGTAAGGGGAATATTTTTAAAAAAAACAGATAAAAAAAACATTAGCGGTTCTTTTGTTTTTGATGGCAAATATGCCATTAATTCATCCTACTTACAATGAAAACATTTATAACATATATTTAGATAAGATATTTACTAATGCATCATATCGAGATGATTGGAATAAATTCTTAGAAGATATAGAAAATAGTTAAAGGAGAATAATAAAAATGAGTAAATATTATGAAAATATTAGCAAAGAAATAAAAGATTATTTTGCAATTTTAGAACCAAATTTTCCAGAATGGTTAAATGAATATATAGACACAAAGGAATTATTATCACAGCAATATATTAGTGTTACTTGTGGCACTATTTATTCAGACTTATTTGAAAGCGATTTTTTCTTTTCAAGTCTAGACCATTCTGTTGCGGTTGCCTTAATTGTTTGGCATTTTACACATGATAAAAAACAAACTTTATCTGGATTATTTCACGATATAGCAACACCTGCATTTAAGCATTGTATAGATTTTCTTAATGGAGATTATATGACTCAAGAATCAACAGAAGATTTGACAACAGAAATAATAAAAAATTCAAAAGAAATTATGACCTTATTAAAAAGAGATAATATTAAAATATCAGAAATAGATAATTATCATTTATATCCTATTGCTGATAATGATACACCTAAATTATCTGCTGATAGATTAGAATATTCACTATCAAATGCTTTATTTACTTATAGATTATTAGATTCAGAAATTATTAAAGAAATATATGATGATATTGAAATACAAACTAACGAAGAAAAAGAAATTGAATTAGGATTTAAAACTAAAAAAATTGCTAGAAACTTTGTTAAGGTTACGAGCCGATTATCCGTTATATATCGTGAAGATAGAACTAGATATTCTATGCAATTAATTGCTGATATTCTAAAAAAATTAAGTGATGAAAACAAAATTTCTAAAAAGGATTTATATGAATTAAAAGAAAGTGAAGTAATAGATATTATAGAATCTTCTAAATATAATGATATTTTTAATATTTGGAGAAATGCTAAAAAAGTAAAAACATCAAAAGAAGAACCTCAAAATGTTTATTATGTACATCATGGAGCTAAGATTAGATATATTGATCCACTATTTAATGGTGAAAGGATTTCAAAGCGTTGTAAAATTGCTAACAAAATGATAGAAAATAATTTATCTTACGATATGGATAATTATGTATATTTAAATTTTAATTTTTAATAATATGAAGATGAAATTATTTGATAATTTTTTCCTCTTTTTTTATAGTATTTATATAAAATAAAAACTCACGAACTTTTAAGTCCGTAAGTTGATTTCAAATGGAGCTACTGGCCAGAATCGAACTGGCGACCTACAGGTTACGAATCTGTTGCTCTACCAACTGAGCTACAGTAGCGTATTTCATTATTGTATATATTTGTACTTTAATTATTGCAAACAATTTTATCGTGTCTTGTATTGCATTAATTATTACTTAAACATTATATCTTTTTTATATTTCGCTGTCAATTAAAATATTTCATTAAATTATTTTTCTTATATTAGTTGCTTTTATGTAAAAAATGTATTATAATGAACATTACGTTTAAAAAACATTATACATTAAGGGAGGATTTTCAAATGAAAACTTTCAAAAAATCAATTTTAGCAGTAGTTATCAGCATTACCTCTTTACTTTTATTTTCCTTTCCGGCTTTTGCCCAGGAAAATAAAGAAAATGTTTCTCTTGTACAGGATGAGAACGCACCAGTATTTACTGGGTTTGACGCTACTCCTCGGGATTGTAATGAGCTAAATATTAGAGAACTTCCTAATAGTTCTTCTAATATAATAGCAAAAATTCCTTTTGGTGAAACTTTTAAAGTATTTGAGCAATCTGGAAAATGGTTTAAAATCGAGTACCAGGGATTATCTGGATTTGTATTTTGGAAATATATTTCTTTTATTGAAGAAGAAATAACTGAAGATTCTAATTTAATTGGAAATTCAATTATTCAATATACTTCCAGTGAAAACCGTGACTTTAATATTGCTCTTGCTTGTAGTACAATCAATGGTGTTGTATTACAACCCGGTGAAGAATTCAGATGGAGTAACGTTGTTGGGCAAGCTTCAAAAGAAAAAGGCTATTTGCCTGCACCTGTTATTATTAACAGAAAATCTGTTACAGGTTATGGTGGTGGAGTATGTCAGGTAAGTACAACTCTTTATAATGCTCTTCTTGATACTTCTATTGTTCCAACTGAACATCATCATCATTCTATTGGCTCTGCATATGCTAAAAATGATGCAACCGTTGCTTATGGATATAAAGACTTTGCATTCATTAATACTTATGATTTTCCTATAAGGATTGAAGCTAGTTCTTATTATTCCATAGTCTTTATAAATCTTTATAACGAAGATATGAATGAGACTGCTAGTAAAACAACAAACTAAAATTGAAAGCAAAAAAATCCAGAGTTTCTGGATTTTTTGCTTTTTAACTATTTTTTATATTTATGATCTTAAAAGTGTTTTCCTTTTCTTTTTCTTGGTTTTTCGTAATCATCTTCGCTTCGTGTATCTAGGAAATAATTCTTTTTATCTATTTCTTCTTGCTCTATTTTGTTGCTTTCCTTTTCTTCTTTACTATCATTATTCATCTCTTGATTATCATCTTTTTCTGGCAATTCATCTGGGAAACCTTCAAATTTTTCTGAGTCGTCCTCTTCTTCTTTTCTATGTTTTACTGTATATACTATTACTATAATTAAGGCAATTAATGCTGCTGCACCTATACCAGCATATATGTATATTTTAGAATTTGTTTGGATATTTCTTGGAGTCTTTTCTTCTTTAACAGCTTCTTTAGTTGCTTTTATTTGATAAGTTGCTTTCTTTTCCCCATCTTTAGAAGAAACTATAATTGTTATAATATTTTCTCCTTCTTTTAACTCTTCATTTCCTGTAATTTCTACTGTTGCATCTTCTTCACTTGCAACTGCTTGTATTTCTAATATATCTACATCAGATTTTATATTTACACTATAACTGTATACATCTGGTTTAAATTCAATGTTTGCATCTTTTATTTTTAAAGATGTAAGTCCAAATGTAGTTCCTTCTTTTTTAGTAACTTTTATTTCATATAATTTTGTTGTTCCATCTTCTGCATCTACAGAAATTATTATTGTGTTTTCTCCATCTTTTAGTTCTTTTTCTCCTTTTATTGTAACTATTGCCTTTGAATCTTCTGGTTCTGCCTTTATTGATAATTCATTTACTTCACTTGTTACATCTAAAGTATATTCAGTTACATCTGAGCTAAAATTAGGTATAATATCAAAGTTCTCTACTACTAAAGATTTTAAATTTGCATTATTAGATTTTGTTTCTTCCGCTGGTTTAGTAGAAGTTAGTAAACTACTTGCTACATATTTTGTTTGTCCATTATATGATACTCTATACCATACATATCCATTTATTTTTTCTGTTGATGTTCCTGTTACATTTAATTCTGTTCCTTTTTCTATTGATGTTGCACTACTACTTGTTGACCAACTTGCACGTAAATTGATATTTCCTGTAGAATACATTGTTTTGTTTGTATCTGTAAAAGTTGGTTCTGTTGGTTTTTCTGGTTCCGGTGTTGGAGTTGGTTCTGGCTCTGGTTCTGGTGTGGGTGTTGGTGTTGTTTGTTTTGCTTTTACTGTTACAGTAGCTGTATTTGATTCATCAGGTAAGCTTTCCAATTCAGGTGTTTCCATTCCTTTTATAATAAATTTTACATTGTATTTAGTATCTTTGCTAACACTTGGTGTTTTAAAAGTATATGTTCCTAAATTTGTTATTCCTGTTGTTGAAGAACCTGATATTGTTTTATAATCAGCACTAACTTGATCTCCTGATGAAGAAATAAGTGTTAATCCCCCTGCATCAGTTAAATTAATTGTATATGCCCCTAAGGCTTTTCCAGATTTAATTGTTATTGTAACATTTTCTCCTGTTTCAACAACTTTATCTGTTGATGTTATTACTGCATTTACGTTTATTTGTAATGCTAATAATACTATTGTAGTAATTATTACTATCTTTAAAATATTTTTTATTTTTTTCATTAATTTATCTCCCCTATTGTAATTTCAAATGTTCCTACACTTTTTTTTAGAACTCTTAATGAATCTCTTGCGTCTATAATTCCATCTTTGTTTATATCTGCTGCCTTAGCAAATTCATTATCAATTTTGTATGTTCCTACTGAATATTTAAGGATTCTCAATGAATCTCTTGCATCTATAACTCCGTCTCCATTAATGTCACCCATTTTTACTACTGCATATGTTTTATTATCTATTGTTATAGTATATCCTGTTCCAACATTTCCTGATGAAACTACTTTTCCACTTGAATCTTTTACAACAATATTTTTATTTGTATATTTTTCCTTGATTGTTTCAATACTTGTATCTGGTTCACAAACTAAATTTGAATCTTCTAATTTAAATTTGTCATTTTTTGTTGTTGGTGTATTAGGATTTGAGTTTGAATTATTAGAATTTACTACTTGTATATATTGTTCTTTAGAATCTCCCCTTGCTATATATCCTTCTATACCATCTGAAGTTACTACTTTATCCCATGTATATCCATTAGCATTTGATGCTCCAGCTTGAGTCCTTGTTAATACATCGTTTTTATCTAAATAAGTTAGAACTTTTTGGTTTGTTCCTGGTGCTTCTCTTACTTTTAATCCTGAATTACAAATTACCTTAATCAATTCATTTTTTTCTGTTCCGCCATTTTCTGTTTCTGAACCTGCTGTACTAATATATTGTTGTGCTATATAACCTTGTCTTCCGTCAGACAATTTTACTCTATCCCATACATAGCCATCTAAATTATATTTATCTTTTTCTATTCTAGTTAATACTTGACCTTTTATTAAAGTTGTAATTATTGTTGTTGAAGTTGTTCCTGGTCCATTTCTTAAGTTAACAGATGTATTGGCTATTACTGTATCATTGCAGTTTGTTATATCAGCTATTTCAACTAAATAACTACGTGATACATAACCTTTTCTTCCATCTGGTAATACTACTTTGTCCCAATAAACTCCATTGCTACTGCTTGAAGCAACTTCTATTCTAAGAAGGACATCTCCTGTATTTACAGTAGCAATTATACTAGATGATGTGCTTGCTCCATTTCTTACATTTACACTTGTTCCTTTAACTTTAACATTTTGTGTTACTATTCCTGCATCTACTGGTTCTCTACATATAGTTTCTGGCATGTTTTCATATACAGGTATTATAAATTCAATAGAACTATCTATTAAACCTAAGCTTTCATAAGTACCTTTTACTTTTTCTCCCTCTGTTACTGATGCTGAAACATTTTGCATATATTGGAAATAATATAATGTTCCATCTGAATTGTCTACATCAAATTTTTGTAAATATAATGTATCTTGTCCATCATTTATATAATTTTTCGCTAATACTTTAGTTCCTTCTTTTATAGAAATTTCTGGGTTTGTCCATCCATTTTTTTGAGCATGTTGTAATCCACTTGCTATAACTTGTGCGTCTGTTGAACCAGAAGCCTTAATGTTTAAATAATTGTAATATCCAACATATCCACTATATGTACCTGTTGCTGTAGAACCAGGTCTTGAACCTGCACCTTGTTCTTGGCGAAGTCTAGAAGCTAAATGATATGGACTTATTCCTGCTTCACTTGCTGCCTCCATAATAACTTGTGCATAAGATTTATTTATTGTAGCTGTTGTTCCATCTGTTGTTGTATATTTTATTGTATCTCCTTGCATATACCCCATATCTGCTATAATCTTTTTTACACCTTCTATAGTTTGAATTTCACCATTATAAGATAAATTTTCAAATTCAAATATATATGTATCATTTAACCAATTTCTTGGGTCCATATAGTATGAAACTGCTGCCTCTGATGCACATCTCCAAGAAGTTCCTCCACGTGGTGTTTCACCACATACACTACATTTCCATGAACTTGGTCTGCTTGCTGGTACAACATTTCTTCCATGACATGCTGTTGTTTCATTTTTTATTACTTGGCTCCAATCTAATCCTGTATAGAATATTGTAAAATTCCAATTTGGATGAGATTTTTTTAAATTATCTATTAATTCCTTATAACCTGGATAATCATTAATTTTGCTTGAATAACTTTCTCTTGTCTGTGCTGCAAATATTACATTCTGATTTATGACTCCTAAAAAAACATAAGATATAAAAGTTAGTATTATAAGCACAAATACTAGCTTTGAAACCCTATGCTTAGTAGTTCTATATATATCGGTAATCAATTTTATTTCCTCCTTAGCATATCTTACTATTTCTTTAGTTTTTCTACATTTTTCGTCGAACAAATTATATCATTAGGCATAAATAACGTCAATAAATTTCCTGAAACTAATAAAAATGTAATATTTTAGTAATATTTCTGTTATTTTGTATAATATAAAAAGGCAAACCTAAGATTTTCTACTATATAAATAAGATGTCTTATGCGAAATAAATTTATAATTCATTTCGTAAAGACATCTTTTTCTTAATATGTTTTATTTAGGCTTATTAGCAGCCTCTGCCACATCCACATCCAAAGTTTGTGAATAATAATAAGAATATAATTATAAAAAATAAAATTTCGCTATCTCCGTGAGCCACATCCGCCAAATAATCCGTTTAAAAATCCACCATTATTGCAACCACATCCACTGTTGCAACCACAATTTCTTATTTCGTCTTGCATCTTCTTTCCCTCCTCTTTTTTCTTTATATAATATAATATGTATTTTTATTTATTGTGTTACCATTAATTTAGTGTTATAATATTTTTTAAAGAAAGGATTTGCTTATTTATGAAAAAAATAGAATTACTTTCTCCTGTTGGAGATTTTGAATGTTTAAAAGCAGCTGTTCAAAATGGTGCAGATAGCGTATATTTTGGTGCTGCAAATTTTAATGCTAGAGCTTCTGCAACAAATTTTGATTTAACTAACTTAAAAGAAGCTATTTCTTATGCAAAATTAAGAGGTGTTAATACTCACCTAACATT
The DNA here is from genome assembly GCA_900553405.1 of uncultured Clostridium sp. Taxonomy (GTDB): domain Bacteria; phylum Bacillota; class Clostridia; order TANB77; family CAG-508; genus UMGS1663. The sequence goes on from USDF01000032.1 coordinate 8,794, forward strand.
AAATACTTTAATAAAAGATACTGAATTTGAAGATGCAGTTCTTTTAGCAAAAAAGGCTTATGAATTTGGTATAGATGCAATAATTGTACAAGACTTAGGTTTAGCACGTTTTTTAATAAAAAACTTCCCAGACTTACCTATACATGCTAGCACTCAAATGACAATCCATAACTTAGAAGGTGCTCTAGAAGCACAAAAGTTAGGTTTTAAAAGAGTAGTTTTATCTAGAGAATTATCTTTAGAAGAAATACAATATATATGTGCAAATACAAATATAGAAATAGAAACTTTTATACATGGTGCACTTTGCATATCTTATTCTGGTCAATGCCTATTTTCAAGTATGATTGGTGCAAGGTCTGGAAATCGTGGCAAATGTGCTGGTCCATGTAGACTCCCTTATGAATTATTAGGAACATGTGAAACAAAAGGGACAGATGAATCAAAAAGAAACGTCCCTATTGCTTCAAAAGGATATTTGCTTAGCACTAAAGATTTATGTGGTTTGGAATTTTTACCTAAATTGATTGATGCTGGAGTTATGTGTTTCAAAATTGAAGGAAGAATGAAAACCCCTGAATATGTTGCTACAGTTACTCGTATTTATAGAAAATATATTGATTTAGCTTTGTCTGATAAACCTTATATAATTGATAAAAAAGACGTAAAAGATTTGATGCAAGTATTTAATCGTGGTGGATTTTCTACTGGACATTTAGACTCTAAAGCAAATACATCTTTAGTATTTCCTGAAAGACCCAATAACATGGGCATTTATATTGGAAACATTGCAAACCTAAAACCTAATAAAGGTCATGTTTTCATCAATTTGACAGATGATATTTCTATTGGTGATACTATTGAATTTGAAAAGGAATCTACAAAATATACTGTTTCTGAGCTTATGATAAAAAACAAAAATATTACCACTGGTTTTAAAAAGCAACTTGTTGAAGTTGGTAGAATGAAAGGAAATTTACATATTGGAGATAAGGTTTATAAGACTAATAGTAAAGAGCTTTCTACTTTTGCATATTCATCTTATCAAGAAGAACATAAAAAATTAGATTTAACTGCTTGTATTACATTAAAAAAGAATTCACCAGTTTTACTTAATGTTAGCACTCTTTCAAATACTAACCCTCTTTTTGATAATATTAGTGTCTCATTATCTTCAGACACTTTACCCGTTGAAGCTAAATCACAGCCTTTAGATAAAGATAGAGTTATATCTCAACTTAATAAAACAAAAGATACTATTTTCACATTTAAAGATATTGACGTAATATTAGATGATAACTTATTTTTACCTTCTATAAAAGTTCTAAATGAGTTAAGAAGAAATGCTTTAGATGAAATTTTGTTAATTGCAAATAGTAGAATTTTAAGAAATTCCCCTACTTCGCTTAATTTAACTGAAACAATAAGTGACAAAGATAATGATTCTGAAGGAACTAATATTTCTTGCAGTATTTCAAATGATATTGTAACTAATTCAAATAGCAAAAAAGAAATTTCTGTTTTATTAAATATATTAGATGAAAATAAAAATTACAATGACCTTAAAAATGTAGATAATGTATATATTCCATTAAAATACTTTGGAAACAAAAAATATGAAAATATTATTAAAAACATTTGTGAGAACTTTAACGCTTATATTTATTTGCCTACAATTATCAAATCAAACTATACTAATTTGCTTAATAATGTTATAGATAATTCTATTGAAACCTTTAAAGTCTCTGGCTTTGTTGTTTCAAACATTTCAAATGGTGATTTTATTTATCAAATAAAAAATAAATATAAAGATAGATTTAAATTTGTTGGTAATTATAGTCTTAATATTTACAACAATAAGAGTATACAAGAATGGAAAGATCTTGGAATTAGTAAACTAACAATTTCACCTGAATTAGATAAATCTACAATAGATGATATATTAAATAATTCTAGTGTAGAACAAGAATTGATTGTATATGGCAGAACTCCATTAATGAGTATGAATTATTGTTTACTTGGAAAGACTAATAAATGCTATCCTACATGTGGCACACAATGTAAAAATAATGTAAAATACTATTTAAAAGATAGATTAGGATTCTCATTTCCTATTCTTCCAGATAGCATTCAAACTGTTAGCACACTTTATAATAGTAAAATAACTTCTATTTGCGCTAATGACTTTGCTAATGTTTCTTCTTATCGTATAGACTTACTAGATGAAACTATAGATAATATAAATAATATTGTAAATACTGTTCTTTCTGGTGGTAGACTAGAAGGCAAAGATTACACAAATGGAAATTTAAATAGAGAAATATAAAATTTCCCCAATTAGGGACAGTCCTAACTGAGAAAAAGTAGCAATTAGGGGCAGTCCCCAATTGCTACTTTTTTTAATGTTTCGCACTTAAATTTATTATTAAATCCATATTATCATCTTTTGCGGCTTTGTTTTTTCTAATTTTTCCACATTTCTTACATTTAAATATTATTACATATCCTTTTTTACTATCTATTTCTAGCCCAATTGGCTCTAATATTCCATGACATTCTTCTGTTCTATCTCCTGGGTTTATATCTACATGTTTTGAATGCAAACAATGTGGGCAATGATTTCTACAAGAGTAGCCTAATGGTGGCACTTTTTTACCACAATTTTCACAAACAAATTCTTCGTCTATTTCAGTAAATTTTCTTTCCATATAATTTTCCTCTTTCTATGTTATTACATATAATTATATTTTTATATATCAAATTTATCAAGTATTTATTAAAATTTTATGATTAATATATAATTTTACTATCTGTAGCTTTAAAAAAAATTAGTTTTACAAATATTCAGAGCTTGCTTTTTTATGTAAATTATCATATAATATATTAGAATATTTTTTTGTTGCCTTTAAAAAATCTTTTTGGAGGCACAAGCCTCCGAACAATTACAAGGAGGAATTAAATATGACCACATTTTCAGAAATTTGGGATAACGAAGTTAGCGCATTAGCAAAAGCTTGTATAACAGAACCTAAACTTGTACAGCTAATAAGCAAAAGCGAGGACTACGAACTCAGTAAAGAGGAGAAAGAATATCTTAAAAGTATCTCTGGAAAGATCAAAGACCAATATGGTATGTACTATATCTCTAATATGATTTTCAGAGTAGAACATGCTTTAGCAGATGACAACATGGCAATGGCTAGACTTGCCATTGCTGAAGTATATACTGTTCTTAATAGTCCTAGTTATTTTAAAGATGTTTTTCAAAGCAATGAAAATGATGAAGAGTGGAAAAACAGAGCAGCTCTTCGAGATGGTTTATGCAAGCTTATGCATGCAGAAGATTAACATGAAGGAAGCCTACTACTATTGTAGGCTTTCTTCATACATTATACAAATAAATTAGATTACAAATATTATACACAAATCTACAAATGGCAGGCCTACTTTTTTATTGGTAATTAGTCGTAATTGAAGATGCCTCCCCCTATGAATTCTCTTAATAAAGAATTTTTAGGAATGTCCTCTATATCTATTTGCTCAAAGTATTTTAAAAATTCAGTTAACCTTTTTGCTTCTGCGTATTCTTTCTCTTCTTTTCCTATTTGGCTAAATAGAGGCAATGCATATTTTTTCAACGCATTTATTTCATATATAAGTGATGTGTTAAACATTACATCTGCATCTTCTTGGAATGGGAATATATATTTTTCTTCCCCTGCTGATATAGAATACCAAGAAGATAATGTTCTTAAGGCATCATATCCTCTAAATTGACTATCTCTAACTGTTCTTCTTATTATTCTTGTGTCTGTTGTTGAAATTCTATTGTAATAATCTATATTTAATACTGTTAAAGCACTAATATATATTTTGAATTTTTGGTTTTTATCTATTGCTGGTGTTAGTTCATCATTTAAGCAGTGTATCCCCTCCATTATAAGTACTTCGTCTTCTTCTAGTTTCATTGTTTTTCCTGTATAATATTTTGTTCCTTTTTTGAAGTCAAATGTTGGAACTTCTATTTCTTCACCATTTAATAGTTTTACTAAATGTTCATTTAATAATTTTAAATCTACCGCTTCTAATGCTTCAAAATTATAGTTTCCAAATTCATCTTTTGGTGTTTCTTCACGTTCTACAAAATAATTGTCTACAGATATTGTTTTTGGTTTTAGTCCATTTAGTTTTAGTTGTATTCCTAACCTTTTAGCAAATGTTGTTTTTCCTGAAGAAGATGGGCCTGCTATTAGTATTACTCTTTTCTTTCTATCTTCTATTATCTTGTCTGCTATATTTGCTATTTTTTTCTCATGCAATGCTTCTGAAAGTAAAATAATATCTTTTGCTTCCCCATTTCTAATTTTTTCATTTAATTGACTCAATGTAGTAATTTCTAAAATTCTATATATATCGTCGTATTCCTCTAGTGTTGCTAAAAGTTTTTTACCCTCTTGATATGGTTTTATTTCATTTGGCTTGTTTTTACTTGGATAACGAATTAAAAATCCGTCATGATATTTCATAATATCGAACAAGTTTATATATCCCGTAGAGATTGGCATAACTCCATAAAAATAATTGTAATATTCTTCACAAAAATATAATGATACTTCTTTTTTATCTTTATTTTCTAATTGTATTTCTCCTATTTCTGTGTTTTCCTTTTTTATAAACTTACTAGCCTCTTCTTTGGACATTTGTACCTTTTTTATAGGTAAATTTTTGTTTATTATTTCTAGCATTTTAGTTTTTACTTTTTTTATCATTTCTTCAGTAATAATTACATCTTGTTCTGTTTCACAATACATACTGCTTGATAATTGAAAATTTACTGTTAATTTTGTTTGTGGATATAACTCCTCAAAAGCCATTGCCATAATAAATAAAAGTCCTCTTGTATATGTGCGTGCTCCGTCTCTTGTAGATGTATTTAGCAATTCAATTTCATCATTTTCTTTTAACACATAATTTAATGGCTTTACTTCATTATTAACCATACATGCTATGATATTTTCTTTTTCTTCTATAGCCTCTTTAAAAGCTTCTATAACTGTTGCATTCTCGTTTTCTATTTCAATTTCTATATTTTTATAAGTAACTTTCATATTAAAAACCTCTTTCTTTTGTTCGAATTCTTATTTATTATATTCTACTTTTATATTAATGTCAAAATTTATTGCATATTTTTACTCATTTTGGAAATTCTATTTATAAGATAATTTAAAAGATTTGAGGCAAAAAATGGATTTAAAAAAAATAATTAAGAATTTTATATGGAAACCTGATACTGAATATCAATTTTCAATTCCTGATAGTAATGAAAAAAAAGATAATTATATATCTAGTGAAGATTTAAACTTACCAAAAAATATTTTTACAGATATTTCTACAAATATTGAATTTGTAAAGACTAAATATAATTCAATGATAAATAGTGACATTATATTAAGAGAGTTTGTAATAAATGTTAGAAATGCTCAATACAAAGCTTTTCTTTTATTTGTCGATGGATTAGTAGATTCTAATTTAATTAATAATTATATTTTAAAGCCTTTAATGCTAAAAAATAAAGCTAATTCTTTTATTGATAGCAAAGATATAATTGCAAAACCAATTATAAATAACAATATTAAAATAAAGAAAGTAAAAAAAATTGATATAGCAGATTATATTTCTAATAGTTTACTTCCTCAAAATAGTGTAAAAAAAGAACAAAGCTTTGATAATCTTTTTTCTGGTGTAAATTCTGGAAATTGTGTATTATTTATAGATACTTTAAATTTTGCTTTTGATATTGAAGTAAAAGGTTTTAAACAAAGAAGTATTGGCTCTCCAAATACAGAAACTATTATAAAAGGTCCTCAGGAAGCTTTTGTTGAGAACCTTAGAACTAATACTTCTTTGCTTAGAAGAATCGTTAATAGTGAAGATTTAGTAATTGAAAATATAAGTATTGGAAGTATTACCAAAACTAAATGTGCAGTATGTTATATGCAAAATATAACAAATGATGATTTAGTAGCAGAAGTAAAATATCGATTAAACAATCTAAAAATAGACTCTATATTATCTTCTGGTCAATTAGAACAATTACTTGTTAACAATGAAGCTAATATGGGAATTCCTGAGACTTTATCTACTGAAAGACCTGATAAAACCTCTAAATATTTATTACAAGGTCGTGTAGTTGTAATAGTTAATGGTTCTCCCTTTGCTCTTATAATGCCTGTTTGCTTAATCGATTTTATGTCTTCTCCAGAAGATACTAATTTAAGACCATACTTAGCAAATTTTTTGAAAGTTATACGAATTTTATGTGCTGTTTTTACTTTATTACTACCAAGTGCATATGTAGCTGTTACTAGTTTTCATCAAGAGATTCTTCCTACAGAATTATTAAATTCAATTTTATCTTCAAGAGAAAGTGTTCCCTTTCCTGTTATTTTTGAAATATTAATTATGGAAGTTTCTTTTGAATTAATTAGAGAAGCAGGTTTAAGGGTTCCCTCACCTATTGGTTCTACTATTGGTATAGTTGGAGCTCTAGTTTTAGGTCAAGCTGCTGTAAGTGCTAATATTGTAAGTCCCTTTTTAATTATTATAGTTGCATTAACTGGTATTTCATCTTTTGCAATTCCAGACTTTTTATTTGGATTTCATTTAAGAGTATTCCGTTTTCTCTTCATTCTTTTAGGCTATATGGCTGGATTTTTAGGAATTGCTGTTGGGCTATTTGTCTACACTTCTGTTTTGTGTAATATAAAATCATTTGGTGTTTCTTTTACCTCTCCTTTTGCCCCTGCAATAAATTCTAAAGGTAATAGTTATTTTATTCCTCCAATTTGGAAGCAAGAATATAGAGCAACATACCTTGACCCAAAAAAAGAAAAAGCACAAGAAAAAATAAGTATGAAATGGAAATTTAGATAAGAAAGGAATTGTTTTTATGAATCATTCAAAAATAGGTACATTTGAAGCTATAACCCTTATACTTTCAGTAATTATTGCTCATACAGTCTTATCTTTACCAAAAGCTTTATTAGATTCAACTAATAGTGCTACTTTTATTAATTTAATTTATGTTAGTTTTCTAGCAATTATTTTTGTTGTTATAGTATGTAAATTGCTTAAAAACTTTCCTGGAATGGATGTTATAGATGTTTCAGAATTCCTTGGCGGTAAAGTTCTAAAAGGTATTATTGGAACTATTTTTATAACATATTTTCTTTTAAGTTCTAGCATATTTTTAAGAAATTTTTGCGAGTACTTAAGAATTATATACTACCCTTCTACAAATGTAATATTTCTTATTTCAATTTTTATAATTGCTATATGTATTGTAAATAGTTTAGAATTTAATGCTACTTTTAAAGCTAGTTCAATTATTACTCCTTTCGCATTAATTAGCATAATTTTTTTATTTTTTGCAAATATTAGGTACTTTTCACCAGAAAGAATATTCCCAATTTTAGGAAATAGTTTTTCTAATACTTTTATTATGGGCATTGGTAATATTTATGCATTTAGTGGAACTATTTGTATTTATTTTTTACCACCTTTATTAAAAGAACCTAAAAATTTTAAAAAAATAGCTGTTTCGTCTGTATTTATTTCTGGATGTTATATACTATTAGCTGTTTCTATAGTAATATTTATGTTTCCTTTCTTTACAAAAGTTGATAAAGTAATTCCTCTATATGCTGCTGCAAGATATGTTGAATTTGGAAGTTTTTTTCAAAGATTAGAAGCCGTTTTTTTATTAATTTGGATTGTAGCATTTTGTTGTTATTTAGGCATATTAAACATATTTTCAATCCACATTTTTAGAAAAATAACAAAAATAAATTATATAAAGCCTATAGTAATACCTTTTGGTCTTGTAATATTAGGAATTTCACTACTTCCAACAGATCATACAGTTACTAAATTTTTCGAATCTGTAATTTATCGTTTTATGGTACTTGGTGTAACTTTTATTTTAGGTTTTTGCATTTTATTATTTGCAAATTATAAAAAGAAAAAGCAGGTGGTAAAAAGAAATGAATAAATTTTTAAAAAATACTTCTATAGTAATTATGTGCGTTGTCCTATTACTTGGTTTTAATGCATCATATACATCTTTAAATATAGATAACTTAGCTTACGTTGTTGCTATAGGTATTGATGTAGGTAAAAATGATGTTTATAAAGTCAGCTTTCAATTTATTCCTAGAAGTAGTGAAGAAAAATCTGAATCTTCTACTTCTTCAAATGGAGGAAAAAGTGTTATAAATACTGTTGAAGCACCTTCCTTAAATACTGCTATTAATTTAACAAATAGTTATTTAGCTAGAAAAATAAATTTGTCACATTGTAAGGTTATAATTTTTTCTGAACAAGTTGCAACATATGGAATATCTAAAGAAATATATTCTTTAATAAATAATTCACAAGCAAGACCTTCTGCAAATATAATTATTTGTAAAAACTCAGCCGAAAGATATATTAAAGATACAAATCCTATTTTAGAAAATCTAATTACAAAATATTATGAATTATTTCCTAATTCTGGCAAATATACAGGTTATATTTATAATGCTACATTAGGCGACTTTTTTAATCAATTAGTAAGTAATACTTGTGAACCATTTGCAATTCTTGGAGGAATAAATTCAAATATGTATAGCAACAATAATAAGATTAGTTACAGTAATAATACAGGAAATATGAAATCTACAGAAACTTCATTTTCTGGGTTAAGAGGATCTGAGAATATAGGAGTTGCAGTATTTAAAAATGATAAATTAGTAGGTGAATTAAATGCTACAGAAACCTTATGTCTTTCAATTATAAAAGGTGAAGTATCAAGCTTTTTAATTCATGTACCAAACCCTAAAGATAGTGAAAAAGAAATAGATTTAATAATTTACCCTTATAGCAAAAGAAATGTTACAGTTGATATAGTAAACGGTTCACCTTATATAACCTTTAGTGAAAAATTTGTAGGAAAAATCTATTCAGCTTCAAAAGATAAAGAATATCTAAATGCAGAAGAAATAAAAAATTTGTCTGATTTATCTAACAAATATTTAGAAAATATATTAAAAAACTATCTTTATAAAACATCTGCAACATATGGATCTGATATAAATGACTTTGGAAGATATGCTTTATCTAAATTCCTTACAATTGACCAATTTAATGAATATGATTGGAAAAGCAATTACAAAAACTCTACTTTTAAAGTTTCTGTAGACACACAAGTTCAAACAGGTTTCTTAATCACAGAAATAAAAGAATAAAAAATAGAAAATTATTAAATTATTAAATTTTAATAGAAAGGTTGGAAAATATGATTCATCCTATAACTTACCATGTACTATTTTCAACATTTACAATATATGTTTTAGTAAATTCATGTTCTTATGGAATTTATGAAATAAAAAATGAAAAAAACAAAAGTGGCGGAATTGCAGTAATTTCATTTACTATTTTTAGTGTAATATTTAGTAACATTATGGTTTGGTTAAACTAAGCTCCATTGGGGACGTTTCCTTTTGGTTAATCTGTCCCTTTTGGAGTGAATACTATTGATTATTAATATATTTAATTATTTTTTCATGCAACAAAACAAGAGTATATAATTAAATTATATATACTCTTGTACAGTTTTAATATACCAAAAGGGACAGATTAACCAAAAGGAAACGTCCCCAATGGTTACCCAATAGTTATCACTTTTTCCCATGGCATTTCTTCTTTTCCGAAATGTCCATAGTTTGTTGTTTTTGTATATATTGGTTTCTTTAAGTCTAAATATTTTATTATTCCATTTGGTGTTAAATCAAATTTTTCTTCTATTATTTTTATTATATCTTCTTCTGGAATTTTATTTGTTCCGAATGTATTTACCCATATAGATATTGGTTTTTCCATTCCTATTGCATATGATACTTGTAGTTCACATTTTTTTGCATATCCATTTGCTACAATATTTTTTGCAATATGACGAAGCATATAGCTTGCTGATCTATCTACTTTGCTAGCATCTTTTCCTGAAAATGCTCCTCCACCATGGCGGCTATATCCACCATAAGTGTCTACTATAAGTTTTCTTCCTGTTAATCCTGTGTCTCCTAAAGGTCCTCCTATAACAAATCTTCCTGTTGGATTTATATATATTTTTGTATCTTCATCCATCATTTCTTTTGGCACAACTACATTTATTACTTTTTCTATTAAATCCTTTTTTAACCTATCCATAGTTACTTCTTCTAAATGTTGTGTAGATATTAATATGGTATCTATTCTTTTTGGCATATCATCTTCGTATTCTACTGTTACTTGCGTTTTTCCATCTGGTCTTAAATACGTAATTTCATTTTCTTTTCTAACATCTGCTAATCTTTTTGCTAATTTATGTGCCATATCGATAGCATAAGGCATGTAGTTTTCCGTCTCATCTGTTGCATAACCAAACATAATACCTTGGTCTCCTGCTCCTCCAACATCTACACCCATTGCTATGTCTGAGCTTTGCTTTGTAATGTTTATATCTATTTTGCAAGTTCTGTAATCCATATCTGTTTTTTCGTTGTCATATCCTACTCTTTTTATTACATTTCTTACTAAATTTTCTATGTCTACTTCTCCATTTGAAGTAACTTGTCCAGCTACTGTAATTTTATCTTTTGATGCAAATGTTTCTACAGCCACTCTTGAATTTTCGTCTTGTTTTAAGTATTCATCTAATATGCTATCTGAAATTAAATCACATAGTTTATCTGGATGTCCTTCTGTTACACTTTCTGATGTAAAATAATATTTTTTCATTTAAATTTCCTCCTAATTTCCTGTACTCCTATATTTATTAAGTGCTAAATTCCACACTTTAACTGCTATTACCCATAATATAATAGCAACAACTGGTGATAAGTATATCATATAATTATTAAAACCTAAATAACTCATTGTTGGATAATATGCAACAAATGCAAATGGTAATATAAAAGTTATTAATATTTTTATAAATGTATTATATATGTCTATTGGATATTGCGCAAATGTATATGTACGAAATGCTGACCATATTACTTCATTAGAACGATATGTCCAAAATGAAGATATACTAAATATAGTTAAAATTGCCCCTATTATTAATGCCCCTACTATACTGAAAAATACAATTTTGAATATAAGCAAAAAAGTTATTGGTATTGCAAGTTGTATAAGCATTGTTATTACTAAAACAAGTCCTAAACCAAAGTAACCTAAGGTAGTAAACTCTTTTGAAGAACCTATTATAGAAATTAATGGATGTACTGGTCTTAATAAAATTTTATCAAATTCACCATTTTTTATATATTTAGGTCCAATGTCATATAAAGAGTCGAAACAAAAATCTGCAATTCCAAGTGACAATAAAGTTATACCATATAATAATAGGATTTGTTTAAAATTCCACCCAGCTAAATTTTCTGTATTTTGAAACACAATCCAAATAAAAATAATTTCTACAGTCTGTGTTATTAGCTGTGATATTATTCCAACTATACAATCAATTCTATATACAAGCATTTCTTTTAAAGACGCTTTTACAAACGATAAGTATAATGATATATTACTTAATATATTTGACATTTTATCCTCCATTTATTGTTATATTTTTCACTGTTTTCACAAAGACTAACAACTCCTCCAACTATCCAAGTTGGAATAGATGCATTCATAAATTGGAACAATCCCTCTTTTAATCTA
>USDF01000033.1 GCA_900553405.1 uncultured Clostridium sp.
TTTAATTATGTGTCTTTTTTATCTCTAACCGGTAATTTAATTTTACCATTTATAAGTTTCTTTTAATTTACATTCATTTTGTATAATTGTTTGAATTATTTGTACACTTTTTTCTAAATTATTATTCTTTATAACATAATCATACATTCCAATTCTAGATTCCTCATAATCAAATCTATTTAACCTTAATGTTATTTCTTTTAAGTCTGGTTTGTCTACTCTATTTTGTAATCTTTTCATTAAAATTTCTTTTGGAACTCTCAAAAATATAGTTACAACTTTTGTATCTTCTTTTAATAAATTTATCAAGTTTTCTACACCATTTACATCTATATCTTTAACTATTATTTTTCCACTTTTAATTTTTTCATTCATTAATTTTCTTGATGTTCCATAATAATGTTCATGATGAACATTATATTCATAAAATTCATTATTTTTTATCATGTTTTCAAATTCTTCTGTTGTTATAAACTTATATGTTTCTCCTTCTATATCGCCTGGTCTCATTGACCTAGTAGTATATGATGGAAGAGATTCTACATTTTCCATTCTTTTTATTAATTCTTTTTTTATTGTATCTTTTCCAGCTCCTGATACTCCTGATAATAATACTAACATATTTCTCCCTTTCTTTTATAAAACTATTGTTAAAAATTTGTATAAAATATATTTTTGTCAATATAAATAATTTTAAGGCATGTTTCATTTTGTACATGCCTTATTTTTTATTTTTCTATTTCAACTTTACCTTCTGCAATCTCATTTGCGGCTATTGTAACTGGTGCATCCTCTTTAACATCTGTTAAAGGCTCGCTTCCACTTGCTATTTGTCTTGCTCTTTTTGCAGTTGCAATTACTAGTCTAAATTTATTATCATTTGTTTTTGCTAATAATTCAGCTGTTGTTGGTTTTACCATCATTATTAAATTACCCCTTTCAATTTATTGTTCTTCTGTTTCATCATCTTTATCTAATCTTCCTGCTACTGTTTCTGGTTGTACTGCAGATAAAATAACATGTCCTGAATCCATTATAATTACTGCTCTTGTTCTTCTTCCATAAGTTGCATCTACTGCATTTCCATTATCTTTTGCCTCTTGCACTATTCTTTTTATTGGTGCTGAGTCCGGACTAACAATAGCAATAATTCTGTTGGCTGATACAATATTTCCAAATCCTATATTAATTAATTGCATTTGAAATTTCCTCCTATTCTATATTTTGTATTTGCTCTCTAATGTCTTCTAGTTCTGTTTTTATATTAACTACTAAATTTGTTATGTCTAGACTTCCTGATTTAGAACCCATTGTATTAGTTTCTCTATTCATTTCTTGAAGTAAAAAGTCTATTTTCTTTCCAATAGTGCCTTCACTATTTATTAATGTTCTAAATTGCTCTATATGACTTTTTAGTCTTGTTAGTTCTTCTTCTACTGAACATTTATCTGCAAATAACACTACCTCCATAGCTAATCTTGATTGATCTACTACATCAGTTTTTAGTATTTCTTTTATTCTCTCTTCTAATTTTACTACATATTCTTGTACAAGTCTAGTAGAATATTCAGAAATTTTTTGAACATCACATTCTACTTTATCTATTCTAGCTTTCAAATCTTCTTTGATTTTGTTTCCTTCTATTGTTCTCATTTCTACAAAATTGTTTATTGCTTGTTCTAAACACTCTAGTAATTCGTTTTGTATTGTGTCTTCTTCCTCTTCTGTTTCTTTTAAAGTTAATACATCTGGAAGTTTTGTAATCTCTGTTACTGGTATATTCATACTTAAATTATTTTTCTCCGCTAATAATTTAAATTTTTCCATATATTCTTTTACTAATTCTTCATTTATTACAACTTCTTTTCCTTGCTCACTATAGTTTTCAAAAGTTACAAATACATCTATTTTTCCCCTTGCAACTTTTGAACTAATTTGCTTTTTTATACTATCTTCTAAATAGTTTAAACTTCTAGGAAGTTTTATAGAAATATCACTATATTTATGATTTACTGATTTTATTTCTATACTATAAATTCTATTATTCTTTTCTAACTTGGCTCTACCAAAGCCTGTCATACTTCTCATTATTTATTTTCCTACTTTCTTACTATTTTATGAATATCACTTGCTTTTTTTAGTGCTTTATTTTTCATTTTTACATATATAACAATTGATTTTCCAACATAGTAAACTGCAAATAACATTGCTATACTTGTTATTATATAAATATATTTAGAATAATGAAATTTATATATATAATTTGTTAAAAGAGTACATATTGCAATTATTAGCATTTCTATTCCATATATAGTAAGTTCCCCACTGTCTTTTTTATATGCTTTTTCAAATAGAATTATTGTTATTCCTATTGCCACTGCTCCAAATACTTTTAAATCTGTTAAATATGTACTTTCTTCTATGTTATTAAATCCTAAATTTATAAATATAAAATAAACTACTATTCCTATTGCCATTACTATGTTTTGGAATATCTTTTTGTTTATTTTTTTCTTCTCGTCTTTTGATAGTTTAGTTTGTTTGTTTATTTCTTTTTGTATTTTTTCTAATTTTTCGTCATCTATTGATATATCTTTTTTTACTACTAGTTCTTTTTCTTTCTTTTCTTCTTTTATAACTACTTCTGGCTCTTCTATTTTTTTCTTTGCAGTTTTGGCTGTTTTGGCTGTTTTTTTAGGCATAATTTCTTTTTTAGCATTTGTCTTTGTAGCAGTTTTTGCTTTAGATGTTTTTGTCTCTTCTTCTATTTTAGAAACTGCTTTTTTTGTAGAAGTACTTTTCTTTTTAGCGGCTGTTTTCTTTGGTATTGTTTTGCCTTCTGTAGTAGTTGACTTCGTTTTTACTTTATTAGATGCTTTTGTATTTTTCTTTGTTTCTTTTTTTAATTCCTCATTGTTTGTGCTTTCTTCCTTTTTTGGTCTGCCTCTACCTCTCTTTTTTGTTTCTTTTACTTCATTTTCTTCTAATTTACTCTCTGCCATGATAACTTTCCTTTCTACTTTTCTAACTCATATATAATATTACTTGTAAGTACAATTGGAGCTGTTTCTGTTCTTAATATTCTTTTTCCTAATGTTACAACTTTTGCATTATAACTTGTTAATTTTTCAATTTCTTCTTTGGTAATTCCACCTTCAGGTCCTACTAAAATTCCTATTTTATACTTTTCTTGTTCTTTTAATCTTTTAAGTTCTTGCTTTAATGTTATTTCATTTTCTTCTTCATATGCTACAATAAAAGCATCATATTGACTTATTATATTTTCTAAATCTTTTATTTTTATTTTATTTTTTATTTCTGGAATTTTACTTCTTTTACTTTGTTTTGCTGCTCCTTCAGCTACTTTTTGCCATCTTTCTATCTTCTTTTTAGCATCTTTTTCATCTAATTTTACTATACATCTTACCATATCAACTGGAATGACTTTGCTTATTCCTATTTCTGTTGTTTTTTGAATTATTAATTCCATTTTATCTGCTTTTGGTAAGCCTTGGTATAAGTCTATTTCCACATTTGATTCTGTTTGTGTGTCAAGTTTTTCTATAATTTTGGCTACTACTTTTTCTTTTTCTATTTGTTCAATTTCTGTTAAATATGTTTCTAATGTTTCTTTGCTTCCAATTAAAATTTGTTCACCTTTTTGCATACGCAAAACGCTAGAAATATGTTTTACATCTTCGCCTATAATAACTATTTTATCATTTTCTATTTGATTTTCTTCAACAAAAAATTTTTGCATTTTTATCTTCCTTATTGTTTTTTTGTAATTATACCACATTTTTTCGTTAATGCAAATATAAAATTTTAAAGGATTTTTTCCAAAAATACTATTCAAAGATAAATTTCCCTCAAAGTAGCAAGTGCTTTTTTTGTAACTTTCTCTTCCCTTCTCTTTCTTGACAAATATACTACTTGCGAATTATAATATATTCGTAAACACGCACGGAATAAGGAGTTTTTATAATGCAAAATTATTTAAATAAATTAGAATATGATAAAATTTTAACTTTACTTTCAAATAATTCAAAGACATATTTAGGTAAAGAACTTTGCTTAGATTTAAAACCTGCAAATTCAAAAGATAAAGTTATAACTTTATTAAAAGAAACTGATGAAGCTTGCACCCTTTCTTTCCGTAAGGGTAATTTACCTATATCAGATTTTGAAGACATTTCTTTATCTATTAAAAATTTAGAAAGTAATATTTCTTTAAGTGCAAAACATTTGCTTGATACTGCAAATGTTTTAAGGCTTTCAAGAGATTTAAAAGAATATTTTTATAAAGATGAAGACTTTGATTTATCCAATTTTCCTATTTTAGATTCATATTTTAGTAGGCTATATTCAAATAAAACTATAGAAGATAAAATTTTTACTTGTATTATAGATGAGAATACTATTGCTGATGATGCTTCAACAGTTTTGGCTAATTTGAGGAGAAATAGAAGAAAATTAGAAAATCAAATTAAAGATACTTTAAATAAAATAATTCACTCTAACACTAAAGCTATAATGGACCCTATTGTTACTATCAGAAATGATAGATATGTTATTCCTGTAAAAGAGGATTTTAAGGGTCAAATTAAAGGCTTTGTTCATGATGTATCTGCTAGTGGTTCTACTGTATTTGTTGAACCTATGGCTGTTTTTGAATTAAATAATAGCATTAGTAACATTAAAGTAGAGGAGTCTATTGAAATTGAAAAAATATTAGCTAATTTGTCTTCACTATTGTTTGATTTAACAGCTGAATTGAGCAATGATGTATATCTTTTAGGTAAATTGGATTTTATTTTTGCTAAAGCTAGTTTTTCTAAAGGTATGAATGCGATTTGCCCTGTAGTAAATGATAATAAATGTATTAATTTAGTAAAAGCTCGTCATCCATTAATAGACAAGGATAAAGTGGTTCCTATCGATGTAGAAATTGGCAAAAATTATTCTTCTTTAATTATTACAGGTCCAAATACTGGTGGAAAAACGGTTACCTTAAAAACTGTTGGACTTCTAACTTTAATGGCTTGTAGTGGTTTGTTTATTCCTGCAGAAGAAAAAAGTAGTATATATGTTTTTGACAATGTTTTTGCTGATATTGGTGATGAACAAAGTATAGAAGAATCTTTAAGTACTTTTTCTTCTCATATTAGTAATGTAGTTCACATTATTAATAATTCTACATCTAATAGCCTTATTTTATTAGATGAGTTAGGTTCTGGTACAGACCCTATTGAGGGTTCTAGTCTTGCAATTAGTATTTTAGAATACTTCCATAATATAGGGGCTATCACTTTCGCGACTACACATTATCCAGAAATTAAAAATTATGCATTAGTGACAGATGGCTTTGAAAATGCAAGTTCAGATTTTGATATCGAAAACTTAAAACCTACCTACAAATTATTAATTGGTATTCCAGGTAAGAGTAATGCATTTGCTATTAGTAAAAAACTTGGGATTTCTAATGATATTTTAAACAGAGCTAAAAGTTTTCTAAAGGATGATGAAATAAGTATTGAAGAACTTTTAAAAAATATTTATGATGATAAATTGATTATCGAAAGTGAAAAAGAAGAGATTACAAAAAATAAAAATCAGATTGAACTTTTAAGAAAAAGTTTAGAACAAGAAAAAAATAGTCAAAATGATTTAAAAGAAGACAAAATTGAAAAAGCTAAAATTGAAGCAAAAAATCTCCTTTTAGACGCTAAAGAAGAAGCTAACAGTACTATTAAAGAATTAAATGTTTTGTATAATAATTTAAAGGATTTTGAAGAAATTGACTTAGATAATTGGTCTGACACTCAAATTGCTAATTTTGTAAAAAGTCATTTTAAAAAGGGAACTTTAAAGCAAGCTAATTTATACAGAAATAAACTAAATTCTTCTTTTGATAAATTTAATAGTACTAATTTAAATATTGAGAATATACACAATTCTGAGGTTAAGCATTTTTCTAAAGATGACTTAAAAGTTGGT
The DNA here is from genome assembly GCA_900553405.1 of uncultured Clostridium sp. Taxonomy (GTDB): domain Bacteria; phylum Bacillota; class Clostridia; order TANB77; family CAG-508; genus UMGS1663. The sequence goes on from USDF01000033.1 coordinate 5,998, forward strand.
ATGAAAATTAAATTATCAAACTTTAACGATATTGCAAATATTACTTCTTTATCTGGTAAGAAAAATGTTCTTCAAGTTCAAGTAGGAAATATTAAAACAAATATTTCTTTAGATGATATTATAGAAATTAATATTAAAGACAATAAAAATACAAAGAATGCTAACTCTAAAGCATCTTCTATAACTTCATTTAAATCAAAAGAGGTTACTCCAGAAATAAATGTTATTGGTCAAAATATTGAAGAAGCATGTTTTGTAATAGACAAATATTTAGATGATTGTGCAATTGCAAAACTTAGCCCTGTGCGCATTGTTCATGGAAAAGGCACTGGCAAATTAAGAGAAGGAATTCACAATTTTCTTCGTAAAAATTCTCATGTAAAAAGTTTTAGGCTTGGTACTTTTGGTGAAGGTGAAATGGGAGTCACTGTTGTTGAACTAAAATAGTATATATTCTACTATAGCCAATAGTATTATTAATTTATTACATTGTTTATAATACTACTACAAAATGAATGAAATCAAACTTAAAAGGAATGAATTCTGTTTAATTTAGAATTCATTCCTTAATAATTTTTGATATTTTACTTTAAATTTTTAACTTCTTTGATTTAATGGTTTTAAAATAAATTTCTTTTTTAATTTATTTTAAGTCTATTTTTATTTCTTTTTCTTTTTCTAATTTTATTTTTTTATATGTAACATTGCATTCATCAAAAAGTCTTCTAGAAGCAATGTTATTTTCAGAATTTGCATATTTATCAGATAAATATATTACTTCTTTTATTCCTGATTGAATAATTATTTTTGCACATTCGTTACAAGGAAATAAATCAACATATATTTTTGAATTTTCTAAATCTTTTTTGCTTCCCCTATAATTCAAAATTGCATTCAATTCTGCGTGACATACATATGGATATTTAGTGTCTAAATTTTCTCCATCTCTACCCCATGGAAATCTTTCATCACTAAATCCATTTGGTGCACCATTATATCCTATTGATAAAATACGATTGTCATTGCTTACTATACAAGCCCCAACTTGTGTAGAAGGATCTTTACTCCTCATTGCTGAAAGTTTTGCTACCGCCATAAAGTACTCGTCCCAACTGATGTAATCATTTCTTTTTTTACATTTGTTTTCTTCCATATTTTATAACTCTCCTTTCTATTAAATACATAAAATACCTTATTTTCATATTTACTCTATTAAAAATAAAATTAATAGCAATAAGAGACATCAAGATTTTTTATTTTTATGATGCCTCTTTTGTATATTTTTATTGATTAAAACTAGAACTATAATATTTCATTAAATAATTATAGTAGTCAAATGGTTTCATTGTTTCTGGTTCTCCATAATTCACACCATATGTTTCAACTGTAATGCTTGTTATAACTGGTTTATTAATAGGCATATCTGCTGTTAATTCTTTTCCATTTTCATCTTTTGGAGTTTCTTCTCCATCTTGTAATTCTGAACTTCTGTATGTTACATCTGTATTTGCTATTTTATTTACAACATCCATTCCTTCAATTACTTTTCCAAAACCTGCATACATGCCATTTAATGAAGTATTGTCTTCATGCATAATAAAGAATTGTGAACCTGCTGAATTATAGCTTTCTTCTGTTAGGCTACTGCTAATACTACTATAGTCTGAACGAGCCATTGCTATAACTCCTTTTTCTAATTTAATTTTATTTGCAGTGTAATTGTTTGCTATCATTTCTCCTTTAATTGCATATGTAGATGTATCTCCATTTCCTTTTAAGTCATCAAGAGTTGGTGTTCCTGTTCCATCGCCATTTTTGTCTCCACCTTGAATCATGAAACCTGGAATTACTCTATGAAATGTAAGTCCATTATAAAATCCACGATTTGCTAAAGCTATAAAATTCGTAACTGTATTTGGTGCTTGATCTGGATATAATTCTATTTTAATTGTTCCATAATCTTGAACTTCTATTGTTGCTATTGGATTTTGAACTTTTTTTGTAAGTTTTTGAATTATTCCATAGCTTACATATCCTATTCCTACTATTAATAATATAATAGCTATTATAAAAATTATTTTAGTTATTAAGTCTTTTTTCATTTTCTTTTCTCACTTTCCTTTGTTTTATAAAATTAAATTATCAAATACAAATTGTTCTTGCATTCTTTTTAAAGATTGTTTAATAGTTCTTGCTCTTACCTCTCCAATTCCATCAACATCATCTAAACTTGGAATATCTGCTGCTAATATGTGTTGGAAAGATTTGAATGATCTTACTAAATTATCAACAATATTGTTTGGCATTCTTGGTATTTTATTTAAAATTCTATATCCTCTTGTGTATACTGCAACTTCATCATAGTTGTCAAAGTCATCATAGCCAAGAAGCCTTGCTATAATTTGTGATTTCATTAAATCCTCATGTGTTAAGCTCTTTATTTCTTTTAATACTTTTTCGCAAGCTCTCTTTTTGCCTGGTGCAATGTAATCTTTTATTATTAGTAATTCTTCTTTTTCAAGACCTCCAACTAATTCCTCTAATTGCATTTCTAGTAATCTACCTTCTTGTCCTAATTCATAAATAGACCTTTGCACTTCATCTACCATTTTCATTACCATTTCTGCTCTTTGAATACAAGTAATTACATTCTCTAAAGTTACAATATCATTAAATTCATATTCGTTTAGTATACTCAATTTACTATCAAATACTTTTTTATATTTTTCTACAGTTTGAAGTGCCTGATTTGCTTTTGAAATAACTCTTGAAGTGTCTTCTAATACATATCTTGAGTAACCTTTAAATATAGTTATTATATTCCTTCTTTGTGAAATACTTATAACAATTTCGCCTGTTTGCTTTGCAGTACGTTCAGCAGTTCTATGTCTTGTTCCCGTTTCTGTTGTAGCTATATCAGAAGATGGTATAAGCTGTGCATTTGCATATAATATTTTTTTAAAATCAGAACTTAAAATAATTGCTCCATCCATCTTAGCAAGTTCATATAACCTAGATGGAGTATAATCTATATCTAATTTAAAACCACCATCTACAAGTTCTAATACTTCCTTGCTATCTCCTATAATTATTAAAGCACCTGTCTTTGCCTTTAAAATATTTTCCAATCCATCACGAATAGGGGTTCCTGGTGAAATTAACTTTAATACATCTGCTATATTACTTTCTTTAAATGTACCCACTTCTTCAGCTCAACTCCTAACCTCATTGCTCCATTGGGGACGTTTCCTTTTGGTTAATCTGTCCCTTTTGGTTCATTATAATAAATAAAATTACCATTAGGGACAGATTAACCAAAAGGAAACGTCCCCAATGGAGCACTATTTTATCATTTTTAATGCCTCATTAATATTTCTAACGCCTATTATATCTAATTTATAATCATCTTTCAATAGTTTTTTGTTATTTTCTGGAATAATGCATTTTTTGAATCCTAATTTTTCCGCTTCTTTTAATCTCTTTTCTATCATGCTTACTGCTCTTACTTCTCCTGTTAAACCAACTTCGCCTATTGCAACAACATCTTTTGGAATGCTTATACCTTTAAAACATGAACTAACTGCTAAAATCACTCCTAAATCTACTGCAGGTTCTTGCAATTTTATTCCACTAACAACATTTAAATATACATCTTGTGAGCCTAAATTCATATTTGCTCTTTTTTCTAAAACAGCCATTAAAACTGTTAATCTATTATAATCGATTCCATTTGCTGTTCTTCTTGGAAGTCCAAAAACTGTGGGTGTTGTCAAAGCTTGAAGTTCTATTAGAAGAGGTCTTGTTCCCTCAATGCTAGCCACTATAATACTTCCTGGTGGATTGTCTTCCCTTTCAGAAATTAAAATAGACGAAGGATTTGTAATTTCCATCATTCCTTTTTCTTGCATTTCAAACATTCCAACTTCATTTGTAGAACCAAATCTATTTTTTACACCTCGTAAAATACGATAAGAAAAGTATCTTTCTCCTTCTAAGTATAAAACTGTATCTACCATATGTTCTAAAACTCTTGGTCCTGCTATATTTCCTTCTTTTGTAACATGTCCAATTATTATAGTTGTAATTGCTTCTTGTTTACAAATTTTCATAATTCTAGCTGTTATTTCACGAACTTGACTTACAGTACCTGCAGCAGAAGTAATTTCATCACTATACATTGTTTGGATAGAATCTATAATCACAAGTTTTGGATTTATTTCCTTTATCGCATCTGCTATTAAATCTATATCTGTTTCGCCTAAAAATAAAATATTATCATTTTTTATATCTAAACGATCTGCTCTTATTTTAATTTGCTCCGCTGACTCTTCTCCTGAAACATATAATACTTTACCTTCTCCCTGCATCTTATCGCAAATTTGAAGAATTAAAGTAGATTTTCCAATTCCAGGCTCTCCTCCTAAAAGAACTAATGAACCTTTAACCAGTCCTCCACCTAAAACTCTATCTAATTCTCCTACACCAGTTGAAGTTCTAGCCGCTTCTTTTCCTTCAATACTATTTAATGTAGTTGGCTTGCTACTCTTTGTTTTTTTATCAGAAATAAAAGAACCATCTTTTTCTTTAACAACTTTTTCCTCATAAAAGCTATTCCATGCATTGCAAGCAGGACACTTGCCAAGCCATTTTGCAGATTCATATCCACATTCATTACATACAAAAATTGTTTTATTCTTCGCCATACTCCTTTAGGGACGTTTCCTTTTGGTTAATCTGTCCCTTTTGGTACATCTCCCTTCCTATCTTTTCTATTGTTTTTCTATTAATTCCTAATATTCTTGCAATCTGAACTTTCTTTATTCCTTCAATTTTTATTACTTTATTTATTGCTTTCCTTTTTTTATTTGTTTCATAATTCTGTACATTCATCAAATTGTTTTCTTGTAGTATTTCTTTCATTTGAGCTATTGCTTCGTTGTCATCTATCTTTTTTATCATTTCATAACAATTTTCCAATTCGCTATTTTTATTGTAATTTTGATGAAAGTATTTAAAGTCCTCTATATTATTTGAAAATAGTTGCATCACAAACTCAGCATCTATTATTTTAGGTTTGAAAATATACTCATAATAGCTATTCCATGGATACTCACTAGTTATTCCTGCATTTTCAGGATTTTTATGAATATATCTTACTACATTTTTTAAATAACTTTCATCTTCAACAACATGGCTTTTAAATCTATTTTCAAATACATGTCCAACTCTTTCATATTTTTTATTAAAATAATTAGAGTATCTTACACTCAAGCTTTGCATAGCTGTAGAAACATTATTGTTTTTGTCATTTATAACAAAATGAACATGGTTTGGCATCAGAACAAATGCATATATTTCATACTTATACTTTTCTTTTGTGTTAATTATTTCTTTCAACATTTTTCTATAATCATGTTTATCTAGAAAAATATCTTGTCTGTTTATCCCTCTTATAATTATATGATAAACATTTGTATACGATTTTTTTCGTGGGATTCGGGGCATATTTCAAATTCTCCTTTACTATAATTTTATTATTTAATTATTTTTTCTTTTGTATGCCCCTAACTCCTTTTTATTAATTCTTCATTTCCTATAAAACATAATAAAAATATAGCACATTTTTATGTATATTGCTATATTTTTATTAAAATTTTTGAATTTTTTATAGATATTTTAAATCTATCTGCTTTTTTCTACATTTTTCTTCTATTTTCAATATTATTTTACTCTTTAATAGCATAAATTAATAATTAGTACTCTATACCAAAAGGGACAGATTAACCAAAAGGAAACGTCCCTAAAGGAGTTTTAGTGCTATTATTAGCATTGCGTGTGACCAACCTAAGCCTATTACCCATTTTGCTTGCATAGTTTCGTTATTAACCTGTTCTGCTAAAAATCCATGTTTTGTTGCTGTTTTTAATACAAAATCTATTTGTTTTCTAGCTTCTTCTTTGTTGTTTTTCTTTATGTTATATAGTGCCATCCATAATGTTGCTATTGTCCATGGATTGTTTCCACCCATATAGTTGTCATTTTCAAATCTTATATAGCCACCTGTATATGTTCGAAGCGTCATATTCATTTTTTCAACTGTATTTAGCACTTCTTTTTCACCTTCTTCAAACATGTTAAATGGAGTTACTGCTCCTAATATACTTATATCGCATATACTATCCTTGTTACTTCTTTTTAATGTTCTTTCTTCTCTATTGCATAGATGTTCTCTACAATATTCTTTTATCTTTCTTGCTGATTTTTCTAGTTCTTCCATATTATTTCTTTTATCTTCTATTATTCTTTCTATTTCAATCATTGCAATATATGCAGCATATATTGCTGACATAGAATATAAATGTATTCCTTCATGCATTTCCCATAAATCATAACTTTCATGATTTAGAAAATTTTTCATATTTTCTTGTGAAGTAAAAGGGACAGATGACTCAAAATTAAACGTTTCCAACGCATCAATTGCTTTTTTGCACATTGGATATGCTTGTTTTAAGAATTCTTTATCTTTTGTTTCTTTGTAATGTTCATAAATTCCATATACTATGCTTGCTGTTTCATCTATTTGATATCCCCAACATGGCGCTAATCTTCCATCTGTGTAAAAGCGTTGCTCCCACATTCCACTTTTACTTTGTGTTTCTTTGCAAAATTTCGAATAAAATTTTGTTGTTTCTTCTTTCATGTTTAAAATATCTAACGCTTTTGTTACAAATACTGCATCTCTTGGCCAACAGTACGAATATCTTCCTGACTTGTCCATTTTTTCATCTACTTCTATTGCCGCTGATATCCCACCTGTTTCCGAATTTGTAAGTAATGGAAATAATAAAATACTTCTTACATATACATTTCTCATCTGCATATATTTTTCATATGTATTATCATTTAATTGTTCTTGTCCTGTTATTAATTTTTGCCATTTTTCTTTTTTAGTTAATATTTCTAATCCATCATGCTTTTCTACATAATTTTTCCAGTATTTTTCTACTTTGTCTAATTCTTTATTTATATCTATTTTTCTTATTTTTTCTATATCTTCTATTATTTCGTCAAATTTATATTTTTCTTCATTATTATTAATATAGATAATAATTTCAAATTCTTTACTCTCTCCTGGTTTTAGCGTTCCTATGTCAAAGCTTACTGCTGAATCTTCTGCCATTCCAATATAGTCTTTATCTTTAAGTATTCCTGTTTTTATTTCTTCTTTACTATTATTTAAACGATAGCTTAATATTGGTATTTTTGAAAATATGCAATATGTGTAATCGTGGCTATATTGCATAAGAATGTTATTTTCTATTTTTGCTCCTATCATATTATTAAAATTTGATAATAATTTTGAATATATTAAAAAATTTACATTTAAATCTATTGTGTTTTCATTTGTAAATACTAGTTTTTTTATAAGAATATTTTGTGAAATAGATGCAAAATCTGTTTGTAATATAGATAAATTAAAATATGTATTTTTTATTTTTGTATTTAATATATTTGTATCTTCAGTATAATATTGTTCATATATATTGTTTATATCCTCATGTAAATATATTATTGCTGAATCATTTACTTTTACTCCTATATACATGCAATCTATAAATTGCCTATAATCTCTTGTTGGATAAAATAGCCTTAACATTTCTCCCCTTGAACTAAAACTTGCAACCATTTTATCATTTCCTATTATTGCTTCATTTAGGTATTTTTTATTCATTTTTCTTATGTAATCAATCTTTTAGATTATTTTACAATTTGTTTTTATTATTGTGTTCTTAACCTATTAGATTAATTCCTTTCCTTTAATACTTTAATATTTTTTCTATATATGCTTTTTATATTTATGTTGACAATTTTTTTCTTATGTGCTATACTATTTTCATGTTTCATTGAAAAATCAAATTCTCTTTTTTAAAAAATTATTTTTTAGAAAATGTCTACTAAAGAATTTGAGAGGGTAGCAGTATCTTAAAGTTAAAAAATAGTAATACTCTTTTTTATGTTTAAGAGCAAATATAAGCACATACCAAAAGCTTTCCCCTTGTAAATCTGCTATAAAAAGATAGAAAAAATATTTAGTTTCCTACGATACGAATGTACTTTGAAAACTTTATATGGAATAAGTCAAGTCAATCACTTGAAAATTTTGTATGTAGTACCAACTAAATTTTTATTTCAGTCTACCTTCAGTACTCCCTAGTACTAAACAACATTGACTAATTATTTTTTCTATCTTAACCCCACCAAGATCGGTGGGGTTTTCTTTTTGCATTAATTCAATACAATAAACAAATTTAAATTACCAAAAGGGATAGATTAACCAAAATGATTTTTTAGTCGTTCGAGCTAAAAGCGAGTTACGAATAAAATATGCAGAGGCAACGTCCCTAAAGGTGTTCTTTAGCTTTCTACTATTTTTACAATTTGTTGTTCTAGTTCTTTTATTCTTTCATTTAGTTTTTCTATGTCTTCATCCTTTGCATCTTCGTTAAGCATATCTTCTTTTACTATGTCTGACATATCTTCCAATTCTTCTTTTAGAGTTTGTATTCTGTCTAATACTTCTAGTCTTATATATTTCTTTTCGTGTTCTTTTGCTCCTCTTACTCTTCCTAATCTTTGTACTTCTTCGTTTAGTTCGTATTCTTCCCCATACTCTGGAATTATAACAGGAATTTGTGTTGTTCCTTGTAATTTTTGCTTTAATATTACTTGACCTTCTGGTTCTCCATGTACTAGGAAAATTGTTTTTGGTTTTCTTAAGAATGAATAAACAAAGTTTAAAAGCCATTCTTGATCTGCGTGACCTGAATATCCTTCTATATATTCAATTCTTGCATTTACTGCTATTTCTTCACCAAATATTTTTACCTTCTTTGCTCCATCTACAATTTTTCTTCCAAGTGTGCCTGGTGCTTGGTATCCAACAAATAAAATTGTACTATTTGGATTCCATAAATTATGTTTTAAATGGTGTTTTATTCTTCCAACTTCGCACATACCGCTAGCTGAAATTATTATTGATGATTCATTTTTCTCATTTAATTCTTTAGACTCTTCTGCTGTTTTTGTAAATTGTAGCCCTGGAAATTCTAGTGGATTGTCTCCGCTTCTCATTATTTCTTGTGTTTCTTCATCAAATATATCCATATTATCTTTAAAAATTTCAGTTGCTGAAATTGCAAGCGGACTATCTACATACACTGGAACTCTCATTAAAGTCTCATATTTTTTTCTAAATTCTTCATCAGTTCTTATATCTTTTAAATTATTTAGTTCATATAAAATTTCTTGTGTCCTTCCTACTGCAAATGATGGAATTACAACTGTTCCGCCTTTATCTAATGTCTCTGAAACTATATTCAAAAACATTTCTGCTTTGTCATCATTTCTATTATGTAGTCTTCCTCCATATGTTGATTCCATTACTAAATAATCTGCATCATCTATCATTGTTGGTGATGATAAAAGTGGAATGTCATTATTTCCTAAATCCCCTGTAAATACAGCCTTTGTAGTTTTTCCGTCTTCTTCAGCCCATATTTCTATTATTGCTGAACCTAACATATGTCCTGCATCATTAAATCTTACATGGATTTTATCACTTATGTCTATTATTTCGTCATATTTTATTGGACTAAAAATCTCTAAACATTTTGTAGCCTCTTCAGCTGTATATAAAGGTGGTTCTGGATCTAATCCTTTACGTACCCTTTTTCTATTTTTCCATTCTATTTCCATTTCTTGAATATGTCCACTATCTGGTAACATTATTGAGCATAATTCACAAGTGGCTTTTGTTGCATATATTGGATTTCTATAGCCTTCCTTATATAATTTAGGAATTCTACCAGAGTGATCTATGTGTGCATGTGTCAATAGCATAAAATCTATATCATGTACATCATATGCAAAAGGTGCTGAGTTTTCCCATTCATCCTCTGCTTTTCCCTGATACATTCCACAATCTACTAAAAACTTTTTTCCTGCAGCTTCTACTAAAAAGTTAGAACCTGTAACTGTTTTTGTTGCTCCTAAAAAAGTAACCTTCATATTTACCTCCTACTTATTTGTTTCACTATTCCCAAATTTTTATCTTTTTGTTTAATTTTACATGCAATTCTACTTTCTCTTTTATTTCTATTTCTTTTGTTTCTTCTTCTATATTTGTGTCATAAATTTCTAATTTTAGAATTCCTTTTTTGTATTTTAAAACATATATTGTATTTTCTAGTTTTATAATTTTACTTTGAAATTGATTTTTTAAAATATTATAATTTAGTTCTTCTTCTTCACTAAATTTTATTAATACTTTTTCTAAACATGCCTTTTTTATTACTTGTCTTTCTACTTGTTTCAAATATTCTTCTATTTTTTTTTCCTTGCTTATATTGTATTGTCTATAAGGAAGTTGCTCATAATATCTTAATTCATATATTATATCTGTTATTTCTCGTTTTGTTAAAGCTCGTTTAATTTTTTCTTCAAAACATTTTAAGAAAGATTTTTGTAACAAAATTATCTGCTTTCCTTCGTTTGTTTTTTCATTTTCTTTTACATCTATTTCCTCAAAAAATTCCAATTTTTCTTCTAATATTTTTTTTGTCTCTACAAATTCTTTAGGTTGCATTTGCAAATTATATTCTTTTATTTCTTTAAAGTATTTTTCTCTTTCCTTTTCTAACATGATACTTAAATGACTTACACTAAAAATTTTATCTTTATTTGCTAACTTAGAGTTCCTATTTTCATACTCTTCTTTTAGTAGTTTTTCATCACTAAGCAATGTATCTATATTTTTTATCCTTTCTGCCAATTCTTTTTTCTTTTTTGATAGTTCTTCTACATATGCTTTGTTATCTTGCATTTTTTCTAAGTCTTTTGCAAGTTGATTTTGAAGATTTAATACTATTTCTTTTTGATTTTCATTTATATTACACTCTATGGCTAATATTGTTTTTATAAGTTGTTCAAAAAATTCTATAGCATTTTCTTCTCCATATTTTTCTGCTAATATTTCTTGCATTTTTCTTATATAATCTATAGTTTTATCTTCTTGCATTTCTTCTTTTGTCATTCCAAAGTTTTCGTTGTATTTACTCCTTAAAATTTCATTACTTGGTATCTCTACTTCTTCGTCTTCTTCGTAATCTTCTTTATTTGTAATCCAATTTTGCAAAAAACGTTTTCCTAGAAGAATTAGCAAACTTTGATATATAATATTAATGTTTTTTCCTTCCATTTGATTTGTTGTTATATCCCATGACCATCCATTGAAGTCGCGAATTACTTCTACACAATTCATTCTGTTTCCTATGCTTAAAACATCTTTCATTGCTAGATTATATAGAGAATATTGTTCATCTAATACTATATCCTTTTGATTTAATGTAACTAATGCTTCTAATATAATTCTTTCATTTGGATATACTATTATTTTTCCATTTTCTTTTTCTACTATATAATTTACATTGTTTTCTTCTAAAATTTTGCTTTCTTCTGACAATGGCTTTATTAATTGTATTTCTTTGCATTCATCTTTTATTATTTGAATAATTTTTTTTACATAAGATTTTTTACTTGATACATTAACTTTTATAGTTTTATAATCTTCGTATCCATTTTCTATTTTGTATAGCATGCTAAGCAGAAGGTTTTTTACATCTTCTGAAAAAGCCTTCTGCTCTAATATATTTTCTAAAACATTGTTATAATCTTTTAAATTAATTTTTGAAAAGATATCTTCTTTCGCCATTTTTTTCTTTTGCCTTTCTTAACTTTTATAAAAGTTTATTCTTCTGTTTTTTCTTCTACTTGTTGTGGATTAGGAGTTGTTGCCATTTTTAGCTCTGCTAAACGTTCCTTTGTAACTAATACTTCTCTTGGTTTACTTCCTTGGTACCCTGAAATTATGCCTCTTTCTTCCATTTGGTCTATTATTCTTCCTGCTCTTGCATAACCCACTTTAAATTTTCTTTGTATAAATGATGTAGAAGCTTGTCCTGTTTCAACCACAACATCTATTGCATCCATTAAAAATGGATCTGTTTCGTCATCATCTTCTGCTTGTTCTGCTATTTCTTTATCTGTTTTATTTGAATTTTCTATACTTTCTATAATATCTTCATTGTATTTAGCCTCTCCATTTGCTTTTAAGAAGTTTACTATTTTTTCTACTTCTCCATCTGAAATAAAAGCTCCTTGAATTCTTGTTGGTTTTGGTGCACCTGCTGGATAGAATAACATATCACCTTTTCCAAGTAATTTTTCTGCTCCTACCATATCTAATATTGTTCTAGAGTCTACTTGTGAAGATACTGCAAATGCTATTCTTGATGGAATGTTGGCTTTAATTAAACCTGTAATTACATCTACAGATGGTCTTTGTGTTGCAATTACTAAGTGCATTCCTGCTGCTCTTGCTTTTTGTGCTAAACGGCAAATTGCATCTTCTACGTCTTTTTTAGCTACCATCATTAAATCTGCAAGCTCGTCTATAATAATTACTATATGTGGTAATTTTCCTATTCCATCTTTTTTGTCTACTGCTTCGTTATAACCTTTTAAGTCTCTTACACCTTTTGAAGCAAATGTTGCATATCTGTTTTCCATTTCTTGAACTGCCCATGCAAGTGCTCCTGCTGCTTTTTTAGGGTCTGTAACAACTGGAATTAGTAAGTGTGGTATTCCGTTATATACTGAAAGTTCTACTACTTTTGGATCTACCATTACTAATTTTACTTCGCTTGGCTTTGCTTTATATATTATGCTTGCAATTAAAGTATTTATACATACAGATTTACCAGAACCTGTTGCACCTGCTATCATTACGTGTGGCATTTTTGCAATATCTGTAATTATTTCTTTTCCTGCTACATCTTTTCCTAATGCAAAAGCAAGTTTTGATTTATGCTCTTCAAATTCAGGTGTGTCTATAATATCTCTTAAATGAACTATTTCATTTTCTGCATTTGGAACTTCAATTCCTACAGCATGTTTTCCTGGAATTGGGGCTTCTATACGAATTGTTTCTGCTGCTAAATTTAAAGCTATATCATCTGCTAAATTTGCAATTCTACTTACACGTACACCCTCTGCTGGCTTTAATTCATATCTTGTAATTGCTGGTCCAATTGAAACGTTTTCTACTTTTGCTGAAACACCAAAACTATATAATGTTTTTTGTAATTTAGCTGCAGTATCTGCAACAGCTTTTTTACCTCCTTTTAAAGCTTGCTTGCTTCCTTCTGAAAGCATTTCTATTGGAGGAAATTCATATTTTTCATTTTCACTCTCTGTGGTCATTGTATGTTCTAGATTTAATACTTCTTTTACTTTTTCTTCTTTTGTTTCTACTTCTTGTTTAAATAAATTTCCAAGTTCATTCGGATTAGGTTTTGCTGTTTTTTCCATTCCAAGTGGTGTTAAATCATCTGCATCATGATTGTATTTCTTTAATTTTCCACTTTTCATTTCATCTTCTAATCCACTTAAATTTATACTTAACTGATTTTCATCAATCTCCATTGCCTTTTTCTTTGCTTCTTCTTTTTCACGCAATCTTTTTTCTCTTGCAGTTTCTTTTCTTGGTTTTTCTTCTTCAACATCATATAAATGTTGTTTCTTATCTGACTTTCTTATTCTTTCTTTTTCTTCTCTTTTTACTTCTCTCTTCTCTTCAATATTTTCTACTATATTTGAAATAATTTCCGCTGATTTAATTCTAAATATAAATGTTAATGAAATTATTGCAACCCCTATTGCTAATATTATTGTTCCAAGACTTCCTAATAAATTAATTAAAGGTATTGCAATTATTGTTCCTATTACACCTCCACCTATATCTTGAGTTCCTAACTTGTATGCTGCATCTAGATTTTTGTTCATATCATTAGTTATTCCTATATTTCCTGCTGAAATTTGAAATACACTAAGTAAAACTGCAATACATAGTAAAAATACCAAATATAACATCATCTTTGATAGCACATATCCTTTTTCTTTGTTACATGCTAAATATATTCCTATTATAAAAGTTCCAACTGGAATAATATATTTAATAAATCCCATTATTCCACCAAGTGCTGGACTTAGTGTTTCTCCCAAAAATCCTGATTTTGTATATATTAAAACAGCAAGTAAAATACTAATTACAATCATTCCAACTACTGCAATATCAATATTATTTACTTTTGCCTTTGACTTTTTCTTTCTTCCTCTTTTTGCCATTTAAAACATCCTTCCTTTGTATAAAAAATCTCCTAATTTTACATTTCAATTTTATCATTACACTTCTTTATTTGCAAGAATTTACTCTAAATTTATTGCATTTTTATTTTTTTCCTAAGCACCAATAGGGACGTTTCTAAAAGGTTAATCTGTCCCTTTTGGTAATTTTTGACATAAAAAAAAGCAAGCCTAAGATTTTCTATCAAATGCAAATTTTAAGAAAATCTAAGGCTCGCCATAT
>USDF01000034.1 GCA_900553405.1 uncultured Clostridium sp.
ATCTTAAGTGAAATATGTGCATAATAAACCGGAAATTTATTATTGCCATTTATAAATATAAAATATAACATAAAGCAGTTGAAAAAAATAGAAATATATAATATAATGTAATAACAATTAAATAGTAACTTCTATTAAATAATTTTAAGGAGGAAACTTAGTATGAAAAAGGTATTAATATTTTTAGCTGGATTCTTTGTAGGTTGTGTTACAGTTTTACATTTTGAAGCTGAAGGTCAACTGATAAGAGAGAATGAAGAAAAAGAAGAATCGTGGTATTAAAGATATTAATCAAAAAGAAAAGGCAGATTTTTTTATTTGCCTTTTTTTGTATTATTATAATATTAAGTTTCATTTTTTAATTCACTAAAATCAAATTCACATAAAATTCACATTTGATTTATTGACAAATATTGGATTATCACATATAATTCTTAAGTTAATAAAATGTAAGAGTATATAGGAAAAAAGGAGAATAAAAATGTTTAAATTGTTAAGAAATTTAAAATCATCAATATTATATGTTGTAATAATTGTATTACTTTTATGTGTTCAGGCATGGGCAGATTTAACTCTTCCAGATTACACATCTAAAATTGTAAATACAGGAATTCAAGCAGGGGGAATAGAAAATCCATCTCCAGAAGTTATAAGAAAGAGTCAAATGGATAATCTTTTATTATTTACTAAAGAAGATGAGAGCATTTTAAGTAAATATACATTAATTTCAAAAAATTCTTTAGAAGAAAAGGAATATGAGAAATATGCAGAAAAATATCCAGCATTGGAAAATGAAGATTTATACATTGTAAATAAACTTTCAAAAGAAGAACAAGAAACATTAAATAATCAAATTGCAAAACAATTATTAATACTTTCAAATTTAAGTAATGAAGAAACAGCCAAGCAAATAAAAATGCAAATATTAAGCTCTATGCAAGAAAGCAATGCTAAATCTATAAAAGAAGGAGAATATGCTTTACCAGGATATCCTTCAAATTTAGTTATATCAACAGAAATGATAGAACAAATGAGTCTAATAGAAATATTAAAAGCTATGCCAGAAGAAAAATTAGACCAAATGATTGAAACAGCACAAGAGCAAGTAAATCAAATGAGTGAATCAATAATAAGTCAAGTAGCAATAGTTCAAGTAAAAAATGAATATAAACAAATAGGAATAGATACAGATAAAATACAAAATGACTATATTTTTATGGAAGGACTTCAAATGTTAGGAGTAGCATTTGTTAGCATGGCAAGTGCAATTATAGTTATGCTTTTATCTGCAAAAGTAGCAGCTATGTTAGGTAGAACATTAAGAGATAAAGTATTTAAAAAAGTTATGGGCTTTTCTACAAAAGAGTTTAGAGAGTATTCAACAGCATCTTTAATAACAAGAAGCACAAACGATATAGCTCAAATTCAAAACTTAATAACAATGCTATTTAGAGTAGTTGTATATGCACCAATTATAGGGATAGGTGGTGTGCTTCATGTAATGAACAATAGCGATAACTCTATGGCTTGGATTATTGCATTAGCAGTTGGAGCAATTATAGTTATTGTATTAGCATTATTTTCAGTTGCAATGCCAAAATTTAAAAAATTGCAAGATTTAATAGATAGACTAAACTTAGTGTCAAGAGAAATATTAACAGGTCTTCCAGTTATAAGAGCATTTAACACACATAAACGTGAAGAAGAGCGTTTTGACGATAGCAACAAAGATTTAATGAAAGCAAATATTTTCGTAAACCGCGCAATGAGTATAATGATGCCAGCACTTAGCTTTATTATGAATTCTATTATGCTACTTATCGTATGGGTTGGAGGTCATAAAGTAGACGAAGGTGTAATGCAAGTTGGAGACATGATGGCATTTATACAATACACAATGCAAATAGTAATGAGTTTCTTAATGATATCTATGATATCTATAATGCTTCCACGTGCAGCAGTTTCAGCAAAACGTATAAATGAAGTATTAGAAACTAACCCAAGTATCAAAAATAAAAAAGAACTAAAACAATTTAAAGAAGATAAAAAAGGATTAGTAGAATTTAAAAATGTAAGTTTCAGATATCCAGATGCAGACGAAGAAATATTAACAGACATAGACTTTACAGCAAAGCCAGGAGAAACAACAGCGATTATAGGAAGCACAGGAAGTGGAAAATCTACAGTTGTAAACTTAATACCTCGTTTTTATGATGTAACAAGAGGAGAACTTGTAATAGATGGTGTTAATATTAAAGATGTAGACTTAAAAGAATTAAGAAAAAAAGTAGGGTTTGTTCCTCAAAAAGGTGTATTATTCTCTGGAACAATAGAAAGCAATATAAAATATGGAAATCCAGATATGAGTGACGAAGAAATGATAAAAGCAGCTAAAATAGCACAAGCAGAAGAATTCATTATGGCAAAAGAAGATAAATACAAATCTGAAATAGCACAAGGAGGAAACAACGTATCTGGTGGACAAAAACAACGTTTATCTATAGCAAGAGCAATTGCAATAGACCCAGAAATATTAGTATTTGACGATAGTTTTTCAGCATTAGACTTAAAAACAGATAGCAAATTAAGAGAAGCATTAGCAAAAGAAACTAAAGGAAAAACAGTTATAATAGTAGCACAAAGAATTAGTACAATAATGAATGCAGAGCAAATAATAGTATTAGAAGAAGGGAAAATTGTAGGAAAGGGCACACACGAAGAACTTATGAAAAACTGCGAAACATATAAACAGATAGCACTTTCTCAATTATCTGAAGAAGAATTAAATGGTGAAAATAAGGAGGTGAAATAATGCCACGGACCAATGGGAGGACCAGGCAGAGGACCTGGTAAAACAGTAGAAAAAGCAAAAGATTTTAAAGGAACAACTAAAAAACTATTAAACAATTATTTATCAAAATATAGATTAGCATTAGTAATAGTAATAATATTTGCTATTGGAAGCACAATATTTTCAATAGTAGGACCTAAAATATTAGGAAATGCTACAACAGAAATATTTAATGGATTAGTTAGTAAATTATCTGGTGGAAGCGGAATAGACTTTGGAAAAATAGGACAAATTTTACTTACATTACTTGCATTATATGGATTAAGTGCATTATTTTCACTTATCCAAGGGTTCACAATGACAGGTGTTGCACAAAAATTAACATATAAAATGCGTAATGATTTAGCTAAAAAAATAAACAAATTGCCTATGCATTATTTTGATAAAAAAACAAAAGGAGAAGTATTATCTATAATAACAAACGACATAGATACACTTTCTCAAAACTTAAATCAAAGTATTACACAAATTATAACTTCAATATGTACGCTAATTGGTGTGTTAATAATGATGCTTTCAATAAGTTGGAAAATGACACTTGTTTCATTATTAATTTTACCAGTTACTGTATTTATAGTAAAAAATGTAGTAGGAAAATCACAAAAATACTTTAAGAAACAACAAGATTATTTAGGTCATGTAAATGGTCAAGTAGAAGAAATATATGGCGGACACACAATAGTAAAAGCATTTAATGGCGAAAATGAAGCAATAAAAGAATTTAGCAAAGCCAACAAAGAATTGTATCAATCAGCATGGAAATCTCAATTCTTATCAGGTTTAATATTTCCAATAATGAACTTTATAGGAAATATAGGATATGTAGCAGTTGCAATTTTAGGTGGATACTTAGCAATTCAAGGAAAAATTACAGTAGGAAATATACAATCATTTATACAATATAACAAACAATTTACACAGCCAATAAACCAAATAGCACAAGTATCTTCAATGTTACAAGCAATGGTAGCGGCTGCAGAAAGAGTATTTGAATTTTTAGAAGAACCAGAAGAAGTAGAAGATGTAGAAAATCCAAAATCTACAGAAGGTCTAAAAGGAAATATTACATTTGACCATGTAAAATTTGGATATGATGAAGATAGAATAATAATAAATGACTTTAGTGCAAAAGTAAAAGACGGGCAAAAAATTGCAATAGTAGGACCAACAGGCGCAGGAAAAACAACAATGGTAAAATTACTTATGAGATTTTATGATGTAAATAGTGGAGCAATTTTATTAGACGGAATAAATATAAAAGACTTCAAACGTGAAGATTTAAGAAAAATGTTTGGAATGGTACTTCAAGACACATGGTTATTTGGAGGAACTATAAAAGATAATATTCGTTATAGCAAGCCAGATGCCACAGATGCAGAAGTAATAGAAGCAGCAAAAGCAGCACATGTACATCATTTTATAAAAACACTTCCAAGTAGTTATGACATGATACTAAACGAAGAATCAAGCAATGTATCTGCAGGGCAAAAACAATTATTAACAATAGCAAGAGTAATTTTAGCAGATCCAAAAATATTAATATTAGACGAAGCAACAAGTTCAATAGACACAAGAACAGAAATACAAATTCAAGCAGCAATGGATAACCTAATGAAAGGAAGAACAAGCTTCATAATTGCACATAGATTATCAACTATAAAAAATGCGGATTTAATTTTAGTTATGAACCACGGAGATATAGTAGAGCAAGGAACACACGAAGAACTTCTAGCAAAAGGCGGATTCTATGCAGATTTATACAATAGCCAATTTGAAGAGGTAGAAGAATAAGTTTTAATACTTATTCTTTTTTTTGGTAATTTATACTGTTGTAATTTAATATAAAAATTTTGTGTGAAATAAAAACATAATATTGAAATTATTGCAAAATTTGTTTCCTTATGTTAAGATATGCCTAAATCATAAAATAAATGTAGAAATTTATAAAATGTGTATAATAAGGAGCAACTAATGAAAATAGGAATTGATATAGACAATACGTTAACTGAAATAAAAAAAGAATTAAATAAGGCAGCATTTGAATATGCAATTAGTTTAGGAAAGAAAATTGATAATTATGATAATCCAATAGAAGACATAAAAAATGATGGAGACACATATAGAAAAAAGTTTCAATTTACGTATGAAGAATTAAAATATTTCTTAAAAGATATTCAAGAAAATATTACTAACAGTGCAAACCCAAGAGAGAATGCAAAAGAAGCAATAGATAAATTAAAAGAAAAAGGTCATGAAATATATATCATTACAGCTAGAGACTCAGAATTTCATGACGATCCATATAAATTAAGTAAAGATTGGCTTGATAAAAATAAAATCTATTATGATAAATTAATTGTAAATGCTAGAGAAAAATCATCTGTATGTAAAAATGAAAAAATTGATTTGTTTATAGATGATCAACTTAATAATTGTTTAAGTGTTCAAAATGCTGGAATACATACAATTATGATAACTGATAAAACTTATAATTATGATAAAATTAAACAATTAAAAGATTGGAATGAAATATATAACTACATAAATGAAATGGAGTAACGAATGAAAAAGATAAAAAATGAAAATCAAATACTAATAATGTTAGCATTTTTCAGCATATCAGTTGGATTATGGGGAAACTTCAGACAACTATGGTTACAAGATAATAATTTTGCCGTTACAAATATAAGTAATATATTAAGTATAGGAACTTTAATAAGTGTTGTAATTATTGGATTAATTGGAAAATACGTAAAATTAGATAAACTAAAAAATACATTAGTAATAGTTTTATTAGTAAAATTTATAAATATGTTTTGGCTATGCTTTCTAAATAATACAAGCTCTGTAGGACAAATTAAATTATCTATAATAATAGATATTGTAACAGAATACATAATAATCACAAGTATATATCCATTAATAACTACAATTGTAAAAACAGGAACAATCTATAGCAAAAGAAGATTAACAGAGTATTTATTTAGAGATGTTGGAATTTTATTTGGTGGAGTATTTATAGGCAAAAGTATTGCGAGATTAATTATAAATTATAATGTTTGCTTATTTATAGCAAATGTATTTTTAATGTTCTCACTATTTATATTGCTTAATATAAAAGTAAATAGAGCAACAGATAATGATAAACACGAAGAAATATCTTCAAAATATATTTTTAAAGATAGACTTTTAATATTGTATTTAATTTATAATCTTATTGGAACAATTGCAATGTCAACAGCGCTTGGATTAAAAATGCTAACACTAACAAATTATTTTAATTTTAGCGATAATGTAGCAACTAATTATTTATTAGTAATTGGTCTTTTGGCAGATATATTTGGAATTATAGCATTAAAATATTTAACACCTAAAAATGATTATCTAACAATAACTATAAAATTTGGAATAAGATTTTTAGGATATATAGTAGCATTTATATCAAATAATATAGCAATTACATTAATTGCAATTACTTGGTCTATATTTATTTCAACTGCATATGAAAATATCTGTGATGCTGTATACATTAATAGATTGGAAAATAAATATCAATTAAGCTTTTCAAATATATGTCATATAACTAGATTTTTTGGAGAGGCAATAGGAGTATTTTTGTGTGGTCTAATGTATGAAAAAGGATTACGATATATGTTTGGATTATCTGCTTTATTTATGGTATTCCAAATAATTTTAGCTTATTATATGATATATTTAAGAAAAAGGGAGAAAAAACATGGAAGTAAAGAGATTAAATAAAGAAAATATAGAAGAAATAATACCATTAAGAATAGCATTACAAAAAGTGGATTTTGAAAATAATTTAGGAATAGATGAACAAATTTTAATTGATAAAACTAGAGAGTTTATGAATGAAAACTTAGATAAAGATTTATTTATGTACGGAACATATATTGATGATAAATTAGTATCAATTTGTGGACTTAGTATTTTTAAATATTTTCCACAGGCAGATGATTTAAGTTGCAAAGTAGGGTATATTACTTGTGTATATACAAAAGATGAATATAGAAGTAAAGGATATCAAAAGCAAGTATTTCAAAATTGCATAGAATTAGGAAAGCAAATGGAAATAACAAGATTTAAACTAAGTACTAAAAATCCTATTGCAATGAAAATGTATGAAAATTTTGGATTTAAAGAAGATGAGAATGCTAAAAAGATGAGTGTTAGTAGTTAAGCTTATTATATAATATATTTAAGAAAAAATTAGTAGCTGTAATAAAGAAAGGCGAAATATGAAGAAGTTATTAGTGAGTGATTATGATCAAACATTTTATATAAATGATGAAGATATAGAAAAAAATAAGATAGCAGTAAATGAATTTAGAAACCAAGGAAACATATTTGCTATAGCAACTGGTAGAAGCTATTATGATTTTATAAAAAAGAAACAACAATATGATATTGAATATGATTATATTATTATAAACCATGGAACAACAATATTAGATAAAAACGATAATATCATCTTTAATGAAACAATACCAAATGAAATCTTAAATAACTTAAAATCCGATTTATATTTAGAAAATGCAGAAAAGCATTTTTGTTGTAGATTATTAGAAAGTAGAGTGTATTTTGAACATAAAAATTTGACTAAAATTCATGTTAAATATGGTAATTTAGAATATTCAAATGAAATTCAAAGAAAATTAGAAAAAAAATATGGAGATGTATTAAATATTTATTATGTTAGTGGAAATTCAATTGAAATAATATCTAAAAATACTAATAAATCTAAAGCAATAAAATTATTGTCAAAAAAACTTGAAATTAGACAAGAAGAAATTTATACAATGGGTGATGGTTATAGTGATATAAAAATGGTAAAAGATTATAATGGCTATGCTATGAAAGAATCTGTTAAAGAATTGAAAAATGTTGCTATAGAAGAAATAAATAGTGTAAGTGATCTAATAGAAAAAATGAAAAGATAAATATATAATTTATTTGCTATTGATTTGTATTGAAATATATAGAAAAATTTGAAGAGTAAAGAATGTTGGAGGAGAAACTATGTTAGCAGATAAATTAAATTATGGAGATACCATCGGAATAGTAGGTGTATCAAATAGTTTGGCTTTAAATAATAGGTATAATGACTTTGTCAATGCAAAGCAATTTTGGAAAAGCAAAAATTTTAAACTCAAATTTGGAAAATATGTAGAAGAAGATTACTATGGCTCTTGTGGAACAAGAGAACAAAAAGCAGAAGATTTTATGAATATGTTTTTAGATGATGAAGTGAAAGCGATAATATGTTTAGAAGGTGGACAAACATGCAATACATTTATAGATTTATTAGATTATGAAGAAATAAGAAAACATCCAAAAATATTGGTTGGATATAGCGATATAACCATACTACTTCAAACAATTTATAAAAAAACAGGGTTAATTACATTTAGTGGACCAAATTTTATGTCATTTGGAGATAGAAACTCTGAAGAACAGTATAAAGTATTTGAAGATGCTTTTATAAATAAAAAGTTAGATAAATTTAATAATGGAAATAAAGAAGTTATAAGAAATGGCATTGCTTCAGGAAAAAGCATTGGAACAAATTTAGGTTGTATGATGCATCTACTTGGAACAGAATATTTACCAAATATGGACAATAATGTTTTATTTATTGAGAGTTATAAAACATCACCAAATGAGTGCCAAAGAAGATTGGCTCATTTAAAACAATATGGTATATTTGATAAAATAAATGGTGTTGTAATTGGCTATAATTATGACTTACAAAAAGATGGAAATATATATCCACAAATGGAAGATATATTGCTTGAATATACTAAAGAATATAGTTTTCCAATTATTAAATGTAATGATTTCGGTCATAAAATTGTTAATAGTATAATTCCAATTGGAGTAAATGCAAAAATAGAAAATAGTAAAGTAATAATAGATGATGAATTTTTGAAGTAATTTTATTAATAAATATAAAAAAAGTAAAAATAAACAGATAAATAAAAAGGAGAAAAATTATGCAAAAATTTAACTACCATACACATACAAGAAGATGTGGACATGCTGACGATGATATGACAGATGAAGATTTTGTAAAACTATTTATACAAAAAGGTTTTACAAAGATAGCATTTACGGACCATTGCCCTGAAAAAGAAGAAATAGATCATAGAAAAAATATGAGAATGAAATATAGTGAAAAAAATGAATATTTAAATAGTATAAAATCTTTAAAAGAAAAGTATAAAGATAAAATAGAAATAGAGACTGGTTTTGAAGTTGAGTATTTACCAGGACAAGAAGAAAATTTATTTGAATTAAAAAATGAAACAGATAAGATAATTCTAGGACAGCATTTTATATATGATGAAAATAATGATATTAAACTTTTAAGAAGACAAGAATTTACAGATGAGGATACTTTAAAATATGCAGAATATATAAAAATAGCAATTGAAAAAAATATACCAGATATAATAGCACATCCGGATGTATATATGCTAAGTAGAGAAAAATTTAAAGAAGCAGATGAAAAAGTTGCACATATAATTTGTAGTACAGCAGAAAAATATGAAATACCAATAGAAATTAATTTGTCTCATCCTAATGACTATATAATAGGAAAAAGAGAAAATATAGTGTATCCTTGTAAAGAATTTTGGAAAATAGCTTCAGAGTATAAAAATTTAAAGGTATTATATGGGGTAGATGCTCACTTTAAATATCAAATTATGAATTGTGAAAAGGCTATAGAAATTGCAAATAAACATATAGGACAAGATATTATAGAGAAACTACATTTTTGCAATGAAAGGCTAGAAATAAAATAGGAGAAAAAATGAACTATAAAAAGGAATACAAAAAATACTTAACTTCATCAGTACTAGATAATGCAAACAATAAAATAGCTAGCACATCGTTTATATCAGCTTTTGCTGTATATTTAGGTTTGTCAGACTTGGCAATTGGAATTTATGCCGTTTTAGATACAATAACGAATATTTTACAAATATTTGCAGCACCATTATTTTCACGAATAGGACAATCAAAAAAAGTTGTATTAACAAATTATTCAATATACAGACTGGCATCAGTATGCTTCGCAATTATTCCGTTTATATCAAGAGATGTAAACATACGAACTATATTGTTCTTTATATTTGCTTCAATATATGCAATTACAGGAGAGATGGGATATATAACTTTTGTTAATTGGAGAATGTCTTTATTAAAAAAAGAAGACAGAACTAAGTTTGCAGCAACGAAAAATATGTATAAAAATACCGTAGTTTTATTATTTAGCTTAATTATGGGAATTATTCTTGATAAATTCACACAAAATGGACATGAGTTATATGGATATATGATTTTATTTTCAATTGTATTTTTAATTGCATTTATAGATATAACAATACGAATTAATACATATAAGCCACTTATAAAAGAAGATAAAGTAACAATAAAGGATACAATAAAAATTCCAGCAACAGATAAAAAATTTAGAAAGATAATTATAACATGTGGAATAAATAGATTTGCAAATGGAATAGGTATAATGTATTTAAATGTTTTCTTACTTAGATATTTAAATATAAATTATATTTATTATAGTTTGTTAAATATCATAATAAATTTATCTGAAGCAATATCGAGTAAGTTCTGGTCAAGAAAAGCAAATAGTAGGAATTGGAAAAAGGTTATTTTACCAATGTGTATGATATTTATATTTGCTTTTTCAAGTTTATTTATAGCATCAAATGAAATATTAATATATATATTACCAATAATTTATTTATTACTAGGAATGGGGAATGGAGCTTATGAAATATTTGATAACGTTGCTATATATGAGGCTTCAAAAGATAAATTACAGACATCATATGTTACTTTTGAAAGATTTATAGAAGGAATTGTAACAGCGATTTTGCCAATACTATCATATACAGTTTTGTCTGAAAATGATAATGTTATAAAAATTACTTTTGGTTTAGCAATATTATCATATATAACACTAGGAATTTATTTTGTAAGTAAAAAAAATGAAGTTATGTAAAGGACAAAAGTGCCCCGTCCCCAAATGTCCTTTAAAATAAATCTGGAAATTGACACACTATTCCGTCTACAAAATATTGAGCCATGCCTAAAACTTCTATTTGAACTTCATCAAAAGCTTTAATATCAGCTACATAATTTCCAGCTAAACGTTCTTCAACTTCATTTGAAGTTAACCTTAAATGCTCATACATCATTGCTTGAACATCACTTCTTTTATAAAAAGGATTAAAATTACTAAATGCCTCAGCAATTTCATCAGCATTTTTATAACACTTAGCATTTAAGTTTGATGCAGATTTTTGATCTTTATTTTTAAGTGCAAAAATTAATTTTTCTCCTATTGCTAGATGTTCAGTTATTAGCTTTTCAATAACATTAGCTACATTTTTACCATAAAATCTTTCAAAAACGTTAGCAATATCTCTAGGATTTTGTAATAAACGTGCTTCAGTAGCACTAAAATCTTTTAGGTTTTCAGCAATACTAATTAACAACATACGAGTCCACATTATATGCTGTTCCCAAACTAGATTCATTCTTTTAATTAAATTAACTTCATTCATACTAATGCAGTAATTTTGATATCCATATGGATAAATAAAATCATTCATATATATTCCTCTTTTCTTATTTATATTAATATGATATGATAGTAAATATAAATAGTGAATAATAAGGAGCAATTAATGAAAATAGGAATAGATATAGATAATGTAACATCAAATTCTAATAAAGAATTATTGAAAGAATATGTAGAACACGATAAAGAATTAAAAAACACAGGTATTATTAATAAAAAACAAAGTAATAGACTTTCCAAACCTGCTAAAACACTTATTATAGATCAAACAATAGGAAAAGTCATAAGTATATTTTTAGATGTGTTTTTAGCAGCATATTTTTATAAAATTACAGAACAAAATATTTTATATTTATCAATTTATAATATAGTTGGATGGATAGTAGCAACAATAGGTGCATTTATTGTTGCTAACTATATCAAAAAGAAAGATAAAATTAAATTATATAGATTTGGAACTATTATAAAATCATTATATATTTTTATGATAATTGTAATGGGAGATAAAATAATTAATTTTGTATATATAATTGGTATAATGTATGGTATTTCTACAGCTACTACAGGATTTCCATTAAATATGATGGAGTCAGAAAGTGTTCTGCAAAAAGAAAGAACAAAATATATAGGATTAGTTTCTGTTTTTACAGAAATAATAAGCTTTGTTGTTCCTATAATATTAGGTGCTTATATAACTTTAAAATCATATCAAGTAGCTGCAATTTTAATATTAATATTTTCAATTATTAAAATTTTAAATACTTTTAATATAAAAAATAAAAATATACAAACATCGAATATAAAAATAAAAGAGTTTGTTAGTAAATTGAAAAAGGATAAAACATTAAAAAAATTGTATGCTATTGAATTTTTAAAAGGTATAAATAGATATGGAGTTATGAGTTTAGTTGTATCGTTATTAATTATATATAATACAAAGAATGAATTTGAATTAGGTTGGATATCATCATTACTTTCATTATGTTCTATTTTAACAATGTATGCATTTGCCAAATTTTATAAGGAAAAATATAAAAAGATTATATTAGTTTTTTCTTTAGGATTTCTATTTATTACTTTTGCTTTAGTAATGAACAATATAAATATGAATTCCATTATTTTATACAATATTAGTTATTACATTTTTATGAATATTATATTAAAAATTACAGAAGTCAATTTATTTAATTATTCTAATAAGAAAGAATATAAAGATAAATACAATACAGAGTATTTTATGTTTAGAGAATTATTTTTAAATATTGGAAGAATATTAGGCTATACTTTATTATTAATATTTGTTGGATTTTCACACAATTTAAATAATTTGAAAATAATTTTTATATTTATAATTATATCTATTATTGGAACTATAGTATTAAGTAATAGTGTTACGGAAATACAAAAAGAAAAAAGAGTATTATAGAAAGAATAAAACGATAAGCTAGCATAATAGATACAATTTATAAATAATTTTAATAAAAAAGGAAGTATTGAAAACAATGAAAAATAAAGAAGAGATAGTACCAAAGTTTTTGATAGAAATGTTAAACCAGCAATATGGAGAAGAAATAACAAGTAAAATATTAGAAGGATATTCTAAAAAGAGAATGGTAACTTTTAGAGTAAATACTTTAAAAACAAGTATAGAAAAAGTAGAAAAAGTACTAAAAAATAATAATATAGAATTTGAAAAAGTTTCTTGGAGTGATGTTGCATATATAGTAAAAAATGTAAGAGAAGATACTTTAAAAGAATTAGAAATTTATAAAAATGGCGAAATTTATCTTCAAAGTTTATCTTCAATGTTACCACCTATAGTACTAGAGCCAAAAGAAAATACAGACATTTTAGATATGTGTGCAGCACCAGGTGGAAAAACTACAGAGCTTGCTAGTTTAACAAACAATAATGCAAATATAACAGCATGTGAGCTAAACAAAATAAGAATAGAAAAGTTAAAATACAACATAGAAAAACAGGGAGCAACATCTGTATATATAATGCAAGAAGATAGTAGAAGAATAAATGATTTCTTCTCATTTGATAACATACTTTTAGACGCACCATGTAGTGGTAGTGGAACCTTAAATGTTGAAGATGTAAATTTAGAAAAAACATTTACAGAAAAACTAATAGAAAAATCACAAAAAGCACAATTAGAATTGTTAAGCAAAGCAATAAAAATATTAAAACAAGGTCAAGAAATGGTATATTCAACATGCTCTATTTTAAATGTGGAAAACGAGGAGATAGTAAGTAAAATATTAAAAAATAATAAAGTAGAAATAGTACCAATAGAATTTGAAGGAAAAGAAGAATTAACATTATTACCAACAAAAATAGATGGAACACTTTGCGTAATGCCAACCGAGCTTTATGAAGGTTTCTTTATAGCAAAAATAAGAAAAAGTCACAATTAGGGACAGTTCCCAATTACTACTTTTTCTCAATTTGGGACAATGTTTAGAAAAATGAGTAGAAAAATATTTTGTTTTATGATATTATATAGCTACCAAATAAAAAAGGATGTTGAAAATGAAAAAAGAAGAAAAGAAAGTAAAAGAGGTTAAAGTATACAAAGAACCTAATAAAGCCGAAGAAGAAACAACAATAAATGTGCTATATGAAGAAAATGTTTTAAGCATATATACAAACAAAGTAGAACTTCAAAGGCAATTAAATAAAATAGCAGGTGAGCCTTCAAAAGAGTATAAAAAAGGCAAATCTATTTTAGCTAGCAATTGGAATATTCCATTAAGTGAAAAAACTAAAATTTCAAAAATAGTATTAAAAGCAAATATATTTGAATTATAATATAAAATAATCCCTCATAATTAGAGAAAATATCTAATATGAGGGATTTAAATTTGAAGTTTTTTATTTTTTAAATAATTTATTCTATTTCTGTTATTTTCAAATTAAATTTATCTTCAAACACTTTTTTCTTTGCAATATATTCTTTTGTTTTAAAGCCTTTTACATCTATAACTTCACTAGAACCATCTTTATGAAAAACAATAAAGTCAGCTTTATATTTTAGACTAGGTGCTAGCATAAAAGTAGGTTGAAGGCAAAAACCATTTATTTCTTTAGCTTGCAAACGTAATTTTAATTCATTATAATAAGTGGCTTCCTTTTGACTATCAAAAGTATGACCATCAACAGAGACTTTATTTGATCTATATTTACTTTTTCTTTTTTTACTACTATCAGTATAATTTTTATAATCTTCTACACTCCAATGCTCCATAATAAAACTCCTAACTATTAATTACAATTTATTATAATAATAAACATTAAAAAGTGCAAGCAAAATAAAAAATTACAAATATTTTTTTAAAGTTTCAACACTATCTTCTTGCATAGTAACAAAATCATCTAAAATACCTTTTACATCTTTATCAGCATCAGGATTTTGATTTATTAAACGTCTTCCTTCAATAATTCCCATATTAGTTCCTTGCATTAAAAGTTCAGATAATTTAGAAGTAGTATCGTCAGTCATAGTTTTCATTTGTATGCCATACCATGTCATCATTTTGGTCATGCCATTTGTCTCATGAGGTTCTTTTTCATCTGTGTAATTTGAATAAATATTATTTACTCTTCTTGAAATATCTTTATATTTATTGTATTCACCATCTAACACCTTTTTAAAAGTATCATCTTTTACTTTTTCGCTAATATAAGAAATTGCGTCCATTCCCATAGTTGCACCTTTGTTTACTTCATCTAAAATATTTAAATTTTCATTTTTCATTATAAAATCCTCCATAAAATTATTTTATTATAGTATGTATAAATTTTGTAAAAAAATACATTTTCTGATATAATACATTTCAATAATACTTCAATAAAAGTTTGCTATACTTTTATAAAAAATACAGGAGGTGTATGTATGCGCATTTTAATTATAGAAGATGAATATCCACTAGCTGATGCAATTTCAGAAACTTTGAAAAAAGAAAACTTTAATGTAGATATAGTAACAGATGGAATAGATGGAGAAAATGAGGCTTTAACAGGAATATATGATTTAATATTATTAGATATAATGCTTCCTGGTAAAGATGGATTTGAAATTTTACAATCAATAAAACGAGAAAAAATAAAAACACCTGTAATTATGCTTACTGCAAAATCTCAAATGAACGACAAATTGCAAGGCCTAGAAAATGGAGCAGACGACTATATAACAAAGCCATTTCATACGAGAGAGCTTTTAGCTAGGATAAAAAATATTTTAAAAAGAACAAATGATGTTGATAGTATAAATAAATTAGAGTTTGGAGATTTAACATTAAATTTAGATACTTGCCAAATAAGTTGTAATGAAAATTCTATTGTAATAAATGGTAAAGAATTAGAATTATTGCAATTATTAATGGTAAATAAAGGACAAGTCGTAGATAGAGAAGTTCTAGCAAATAAAATTTGGGGTTATGATAGTGAAGCGGAATACAACAATGTTGAAGTATATATAACATTTATACGTAGAAAATTTAAAATATTAAAAACAAATGTAAAAATAAAAGCAATTAGAGGAATAGGTTATAAATTAGAAATATAGGAGGAATCAAAATGATAAAGAAATTAGAATCAAAAGTATTTTGGATCCTTATGGTATCAATATCAACCATTATTTTGGGAGTAATAATTTTGTTTGCAATACTTAATTACAATAATACAATAAATGCAGCGACATCAATGCTTGATAGGTTTGACAATTTTTTTAAGATGCTAAATGACGAAAGAACACAAACTAACAATGATGACAACAGAATGGAAATAGATTTATCAGAAACATATACATATATGATAGAAAATGGAAAAATTGTAGATAGTATAGGAAACAAAAATGAAGATATAGAGCGATATGTGTATAAAGCATACAAACAAAATAAAGAAAAAGGAATAGTAGGGAACTATGTTTATAAAGTAAGAACATCTAAAATGAAAGATGAAAGAGCTACTATTATATTAATGGAGGATGAGAGTGTAGTAACAAGAATAAAATTTATTTACATTTATGCAATTTCAGGTTCTATAATTTCGATTATAATAGCATATGCAATATCAAAGAAAGTATCAAATATGATAGTAAAACCAGTAAAAGAAACGATGGAAGGTCAAAAAAGGTTCATATCAGACGCATCACATGAACTAAAAACGCCACTTGCAGTAATAGAAGCAAATGCAGATGTTTTAGAAAGCAATATTGGAAAATCTAAATGGATGGAATATATACAAAGTGAAATTGCTAGTATGGATAAATTAATTAACAATTTATTATTCTTAGCAAAAGTCGAAAATGTAAAAGAATTAAAAGAAAAAGAAAACTTTGACTTAACACAAGAAGTAAAAATGACGGCTTCAATGTTTGAAAGCATGGCATATGAAAGAAAAGTAAAAATAGAAGACAAAATAGACGAAAATGTTAGTTTTAACGGAAACAAAGAAGATATAAAACAAGTATTATCTGTATTAATAGAAAATGCAATTATGCATACAAAAGAAAACGGAAAAATAGTTGTTGAGTTAAATAAAGAAAAAGGAACTACAGTATTACAAGTATCAAACGAAGGAAAAGAAATTCCAAAAGAAGAAAGAGAAAAAATATTTGAAAGATTTTATAGAGTAGATAAATCTAGAAATAGAAAAGAAAAAAGATATGGTCTAGGACTTGCAATCGCAAAATCAATAGTTGTAGAAGGATATAACGGAAAAATAGGAGTAGACTGCAAAGATGGAGTAACAACATTTAAAGTAATTTTATAAAAAAATATACCCAAAAGGAATAAGTAACTTTTGGGTATTTCTATATATTAAAAGTGAGTTATAAAAATGTAAAAAAGTATTGACTGACAAGTAAAGTATTGTTAAAATAATTTTGTAAAATAAAGTAACAACTTATAAACATAAAATTGTTTGATATTTTAAATATTTGTTGGAAATACTAAAGTAAAAATAGGAGGAAACAAAAGAAAATGAGAAAACA
>USDF01000035.1 GCA_900553405.1 uncultured Clostridium sp.
TACAAAATTATTTTAACAATACTTTACTTGTTAGTCAATACTTTTTTCTATTTTTTGTTTTTCATTTGTATCGTAAATAGATTTTAGTTTTTTAAACTAGAATTTACTTTTTCAATTGAACTACATTTTAAAAGGCATTTTTGAAAAAAAAGTGTATATATATTGCTTTTATCGCTTAATACCTCGATATTGCAAATATTATATACACTTTATATTATCCAAATATGCCTCTTTTCTTTATTGGTGGCTGTTCATTCATTGTTTTTGCAAGTTCCATCAATATATCTCTTTGTTCTTTGCTTAAACGTTTTGGAACTTGTACTTGTACAGTAAATACAAAATCTCCTTGATAATTTCCATTTACTGATTTAAATCCTTTATTTCTTATTACAAATTTTGTTCCTGTTTGTGTTCCTTCTGGTATTCTATAGGTTTCTTTGGTTCCATCTACCATAGGAATTTGAAGATCTGCACCTAGTGTAGCCTGTGTGAAAGTAATTGGTACATCACATAGTACTTTGTCTCCTTGTCTTGTGAAGATACTATGTTTTTTCAAACGTACTACTATGTATAAATCTCCTTTTGCTCCACCTTTTTCTCCAGGTTCTCCTTCATTTCTTAATACTATTGTTTGATTGTCATCTATTCCTGCTGGAATTTTTATTTTTATTCTAGCCTGTTTTCTTACTGTTCCTTTACCTTTACAATTTTCACATGGTTCTTTTATTACAGTACCAGTTCCATGACAATTTGTACATGGTCTTTGTGTTTGCATTTGACCTAAAATTGTATTTTGTACTTGTGTTATTGTACCTGTTCCATGACACATACTACAAGTTTCTGCATGAGTTCCAGGTTTTGCACCACTTCCATGACATGTAGAACATGTTTCGTTTCTATTTAATAGTATTTCTTTTTCTACTCCTGAAAAAGCTTCTTCAAAAGTAATATCTATACTTGCTTTTAGGTCTGCACCTTTAGTTGGTCCTCTGTTTGCTCTAGAACTTCTTCCTCCAAATCCTCCTCCGAAGAATGATGAGAATATATCACCTAAATCTCCAAAGTCATCAAATCCTGAAGAACTATATGAATAATATCCTCCACCGAAAGGACCTCCTGCTCCAGCTCCAGAGCCTCCACCAAATCCTTGTGGTCCATCAAAACCAAATTGATCATACATTCTTCTTTTTTGAGGATCTGATAAGTTTTCATATGCTTCATTTACTTCTTTAAATTTTTCTTCGGCTTCTTTTTTATTGTCTGGATTGGCATCTGGATGATATTTTTTAGCAAGTTTTCTATATGCTTTTTTTAATTCTTCATCTGTGGCATTTTTATTTACACCTAATACTTCATAGTAATCTCTTTTTGTTGCCATCTTTTCCTCCTAACCCCAAAAACACCAGGTTAATTTAGGGTAAAGTTTTTATTTATATTACAATTACCCCAAAAGTACCTGGCCCTTTTGGGGTAATAATTAATTATTATTTATTATCTCCGTTGTCTTCTACTTTGTAGTCTGCATCATATACATTTCCGTTTTCATCAACATTTGGTCCTGCTGCATTTGCATCTGCACCAGCATTTGCTCCATTTGCTGCGTTAGCTTGTGCTTGAGCTTGTGAATATAATTTCTCAGATATTGCATAAAATGCTGTTGTTAATTTTTCTGTTGCTTGTTTAATAGCTTCTACATCTGTTCCTTCTAATGCTTTTTTAACATTTGCTATTTCTTCTTCAACTTTAGCTTTTTCTTCTCCGCTTATCTTATCTCCTAATTCTCCTAATGTTTTTTCAGAGTTATATACTAAGCTTTCTGCATTATTTCTAGCTTCGATTTCATCTTTCTTCTTCTTGTCTTCTTCAGCATGTGCTTCTGCATCTTTAACAGCTTTATCTATATCTTCATCTGTTAAGTTTGTAGATGCTGTAATAGAAACGTTTTGTTCATTTCCTGTTGCCATATCTTTTGCAGATACGTGAACTATACCATTTGCATCTATATCAAATGTTACTTCAATTTGTGGTACTCCACGTGGTGCTGCTGGAATTCCTGTTAATTGGAATCTTCCTAATGTTTTGTTATATGCAGCCATTTCACGTTCACCTTGTAATACGTGTACTTCTACTGATGTTTGACCATCTGCTGCTGTTGAGAATATTTGTGATTTTTTAGTTGGTATTGTTGTATTTCTTTCAATTAATTTTGTAAATACTCCACCATAAGTTTCAATACCTAATGATAATGGTGTTACATCTAATAATACTAAGTCTTTAACATCTCCTGATAATACACCACCTTGAATTGCTGCACCAATTGCAACACATTCATCTGGGTTTATTCCTTTATCTGGTTCTTTTCCTGTTATTTTCTTAACCATTTCTTGTACGCATGGTACACGAGTTGAACCACCAACTAATAATACTTTGTGGATATCTGCTGAAGTTACTCCAGCATCTTTCATAGCTTGTTCTACTGGTATTCTTGTTGCATCTACTAAGTCTGAAATTAATTCTTCAAATTTAGCTCTAGATAATGTAATATCTAAGTGTTTTGGTCCTGTTGCGTCTGCTGTAATAAATGGTAAGTTAATTTGTGTTTGTTGCATTCCTGATAATTCTATTTTAGCTTTTTCTGCAGCTTCTTTTAGACGTTGCATTGCCATTTTATCTGATGCTAAATCTATTCCATTTGATTTTTTGAATTCTGAAATTAGGTAATCTATAATTCTTTGGTCGAAATCATCTCCTCCTAAATGAGTGTTACCATTTGTAGCTAAAACTTCAAATACACCATCACCAATATCTAGAATAGAAACGTCGAATGTTCCTCCACCTAAGTCATAAATCATTATTTTTTGATCTTGGTCTTCTTTATCCATACCAAATGCTAAAGCTGCTGCTGTTGGTTCGTTTATAATTCTTAATACTTCAAGTCCTGCTATTTTACCTGCATCTTTAGTTGCTTGTCTTTGGCTATCACTAAAGTATGCTGGAACTGTGATAACAGCTTGTGTTACTTTTTGTCCTAAATAATTTTCTGCATCTGTTTTTAATTTTTGTAATATCATTGCAGATATTTCTTGTGGAGAAAAGCTATCTCCGTCAATATTTACTTTTTCGTTTGTTCCCATTTTTCTTTTAATTGAAATGATTGTATGGTCTGGGTTTGTAACTGCTTGACGTTTTGCAATTTGACCTACTAATCTTTCTCCATTGTTTGAAAATGCTACTACAGATGGAGTTGTTCTGTTACCTTCTGCGTTTGGTATTACAACTGGTTCTCCACCTTCCATAACTGCTACACAACTATTTGTTGTTCCTAAATCGATTCCTATAATTTTTCCCATAATATTTAACTTCCTTTCTTTTGAGGTTTAACCTCAGTTTTATTATTTTATATAATTAAAATTAATAACTAATTATTGAATTTCTAAAAGTTACAAAGTGATTTTTATATTTCTTAAATTTATCAAAAGCAAGTATTGTTAGGCAAATCCATACTTAATAACCGGAGGCGTACTTTTTGTACGTCGAGGATTATTAATGTTGGATTTAACGACACAAGACGAAGCTTTTCATAAATTTTTTAGTTTGCTACTACAACCATAGAATGACGTATAACCTTAGATCCTATTTTGTATCCTTTTCTATATTCTTCTTTTATAACTTTTTCTCCAAGATTTTCATCTGTTACACTTGCTACTGCTTCGTGTAATTCTGGATCAAATACTTGACCTACCGCTTCTATTTCTTGTACTCCATTTGCTGATAAAACATCTTTAAATTGTTTAAGTACTAATTCTACTCCTTGTTTATATGCCTCATCTTCTGTTTTAGCTTCTACTGCTTTTTCTAGGTTATCTATAACTGGTAGTAAAGATGAGAATATATCAGATACTAAAGAATTATATAATCCTTCTCTTTCCTTTGAACTTCTTTTTTTGAAATTATCAAATTCTGCCATTAATCTTTTTAGTCTATCTTCTTGTTCTTCTAGTTGTTCTTTTTGTAAAAGAATTGTATCTTTTAATTTTGTTTGTTCATCTTTTTCTTCAGCTACATTTTTTTCTTCTTTAATTTCTTCTACTTCTTCTTTTTTATTTTTTTCCATTGTGTCTCCTTTCATTCTTCAGATGTCAGTTTATTTATTTTTTTCTTCATCTGACTTCTGTTCACTTATTTTTTTACTTATATATTTCATAACAGAAATTACTTTAGAATAATTCATTCTTTTAGGTCCTATAATTCCAATTGTTCCTAACTCTTTGTCTCCTATAGAATGTTTAAATGTAACAACACTAAAGTCCTTCAATTCTTCTTTGTCATTTTCATCTCCAATGTATACATTTATATCTTTTGCCATTCCTGAATCTAATATATCTAACATTACTTCTTTTTCGTCTAAAACATTTACAAAGTTTTTAGCAAGTTCTAGACTTTTGAACTCTGGTAAGTCAAAGGCTTTGTTAGCACCTTCTAAATATATTGTTTCCGCTTCGTCAACTATTTTATTAATTTGATCTATTATTGGTTTTATAACATCTATACTATAATTAATTTCAGATAGAATATACTCTTCCATAGGTTTATCTATTTTAGAAAGTGGTTTTCCTTTTAATTTAGAATTAAATAAATTGTTTAAGGTTTCAACTTGACTTTGTGTAATATCTTCATCATATTTAATAATTGTTTCTTTTACTAAGCCACTATCTGTTACTATTACTACCATTAACATTCTAGTTCCAAGTAAAACAAATTTTATTTCTTCTATTAATTGTGTTTCTACTTTTGGTCCAATTGCAACTGTTGTATAATGTGTTATTTCAGAAAGTGTTGATGTTGCTATTTTAGCCAAATCTTCAATTTCATTTACTTTTGTAGATAATTTGGATTGAATATATTTCATTTCTTCTAAAGAAATATCATCTTCTTTTATTAATTCATCTACATAGAATCGATAACCTTTTTCAGATGGTACACGACCTGATGATGTATGTGTTTTATCTAAATATCCACTTTTTTCTAGTTCTGCAAGTTCGTTTCTAACTGTTGCACTACTATAATTTAATCCATATTTTTCTACAAGTGCTGCTGAGCTTACTGGCTCTGCGGTATTAACATATTCATCTATTACTGCTTGTAATATTTTCTTCTTTCTTTCGTCCAAGTTATCACCTACAATCTTGTGATTTTATTTTTTTACTTTTTGTATTAATTTTATACTAGCTAATCATATTTTTTACTTTTTAGCACTTTTACCTATTGACTGCTAACAATACATATATTATACCCAAAATTAGCACTTGTCAATACTAAGTGCTAATTTTTTTGTAAATTTTTTGTGAACATAGAAAAAAGACACCTTTCAATTGAAAAATGTCTTTTCGGGTACTTATTTAAGTGCTAATGATTTTCTATATATTCATTAACTCCTTCTTCGATGTAAACAACTCTTGTTTCTTTTGATACATGTCTTTTGACTTCGTTGTAAAAAGCTAATTTATACCTTGATTTGCTTTTCTTTTCGTTAACATTAAAATTGTCTACTGTCATTCTATAAATTTCACCAGTAATACTATTTTGTGTCCTAACCTCTATGCCAAATTCTCTTTCAAAAAACACTATCACCTTTCCAACAACTTCATCATCTTTCCCGATTACCTTAAATTTAATTTTGTTGCCAAATAATCCCATAATTGTCTCCCTTCACTATTTAATTTTAAGATAACTACAACATATATACTTATATTATACTCTTTTTATGTAAATTTGTCAAAAAAATATATGAACTTTGTTTCTACTTTAGCCTTTTTTATATTTATATCAAATATCTACACAAATTCTTCTCACATTAAATATTATTTAATCTTTCTCTATTATAGCACTCCACGGTTGTTCTTGTTTGTTAAGAACACTTTCTGTATCCTCTAATACTTTTTGTTTTTTATATACATATTTTCCTCTTTTTTATTATATAGTTTTATTTTATATCTTTCATTTTTCTAATTTTTATAAATATAAACAGCATTGTTCCTGTCATTATTGCAATTATTACAATTGTTGTTATTTTTTCCCCTGTTTGTGGTATTGTTCCATTTGCTTTAGTATTATCTGTATCTTCTTTGTTATTCTCTTCTTTGTTAGTATCTTTATTGTTTTTATCTAAAACCTGTCCAATATTATCCTGTTTTTGGTCATCTAAATATATCTCTGCTTTTGTATCTAAAACTGCTGTAAATTCATTTGTAGCTTCTAATGTAGAATTTTCTAAAGTTGATTTTTCTTTTATATATACTATAATATTTTCAGAATTGCTTATTTCTAGTACATTACTCATATTTCTAGAATCTAAATTTATAGTTGCAGTATATGTTCCGTTGCTTTCTTTAGTCATTTTTTCTATTTTTTTCCAACTTGAATTTGCTATATTTTTCTTTCCTTTTTCTCCTGATATATAATAGAAAAATTCTCTTTTACTATCTATATCTCCAAATTCTATTCCTGATACTTTTATTGTCATAACGGTATAATTCTTTTTATTTTTGTTAGTATATGTATAACTTGCTGAATGTACTATATTAGTTTTTGCTTTTTCATAATTACTAATTTTTGTTTCTTTTTTTACTGGTTTTTTAACGACCTTTACAGTAAATGTTTGTTTAAATCCTTGATATGTAATTGTTATTGTTTGTGTTCCTTCTTTTGTTTTATCATATCCACTAACTTGAACGTCTTTATTTGTCATTAATACTTCTTTAGTTGTTTTATCGCTATATGTTAGTTTTAAAATTCCTCCTGTTAAATCTAAATTTTCTTCATCTTTAATATACTCAAGTTTAGTTGGGTTTGTTTTTATTTCTACTTTTGTTAATTTAACTTCTTCTGGCACTTCTGTTACATATGAAGTTAATGCTTTTATTGTTATATTACCTGGTGTTACATTTTCTATTTTAGTAGTATCCATCCATTCATTTGATTGTATTCCATCTTCTGTTGCTACAAAACTTACTCCTTCTTTTACTTGAACTTTTGACCAGAAATTGTCATTTGCAGTAATTAATGGAACATTAACTTTTGTTCCTGTTTTTTCACTTCTTACAACAACAACAAATGATTTTCCTGTAAGTTCTATTGGTTTCTTTAGTTCTATTGTATTATATCCTGGAACCAAGTTTTCATAGTCGCCTTCTTTTAATTCTACCTTTTGTAAATCTGATAACTTTTTACTATTACTATTTGGATTTATATATACTGTACATTTTTCCATATTTGCCAAAGTATTTATTCCTATTTCATTTAATACTTCTTTTTTAGATGAATCTCTCTCAAATACATTAGCTATATATGCGCTGTCACCTCTATATGTAATAGCATTGTTAGAACCTAATTCATCATATTGATATATTTTATCATAGTCTTTACTATATGCAGCTTTTTTGATTCCATATAATAAACTTAAAATATGAACATCTTCATATGACACATACATGAA
Organism: uncultured Clostridium sp.; assembly: GCA_900553405.1. GTDB lineage: Bacteria > Bacillota > Clostridia > TANB77 > CAG-508 > UMGS1663. The sequence goes on from USDF01000035.1 coordinate 7,496, forward strand.
TCCTTTGTTTCCTACTTCTATTTTTACAACATCATCATTTATAATTACTTGACTTTCACTATATCCTTGATTTTTTAATACTTGCATTATATAGTCATTTGATACTTCTTGTGCTGAATTTATAGAATTTTTATTAAAATAAGTTTTGTTTGCCTCATAAATTTGTTCTTTTAACTCTAATGTATTATATTCCATATATTCTCCCCATGAATTTTTTATAATCCATGCTCCATCGCTTGTAGGCTTATGCTTTTCATTGAAGTTATCTTTACTATAATTATCATCCCAACCTATAATTAATACATTATGGTTTAAAGGTGCTAATATTTTATTATTTGCATATATTGCTCCTGTTGAAACATTATAATAATCAGAAATTAAATTAGCTCCATGAATTCCAGCAGATACCCCTCCGTAATTTTTAATATGTTCTTTTATTTTTTGAGTTATATCACTTTTAGTATTTCCAGTAATAAATTTACTATCTATTATTTTAGTAACTACCTCTTTATTCTTTATTTCATTTATGTTTATTTCATCTTCATTATTTTCAAATGGCATTTTTTCTTCTTTTATAGCTCCTTCACCATTTGTTAAATATGCATTTGCAATATAGTAATTTCCTCCTGCAATTTCCTTGTTAAAGCCTTTTTCATTTATAACACCATTTAAAAAGGCCTCTCTTGAAGTTGCATATACTAAGTGTCTTTCTGAAAAATCATATACATTAACAGCTTTGTTTTCATTTTTATCTTTTAACGCTAAATTCGTCTCTAGTGCTGCTAAATTAGCAAAAGCCCAACAAGAATTTGTTTTTTGTTGATTTTTTACTACTAGATTTTCAGCTATTTTATCTTTTAAGCTATATTTTGTTTCATAGGTATTTCCTAAAAGAGCTGTCAATCTAAAAATATTTGCTAATCCTTCTAGATAATCTAAATTACTTTTATCTTTTATTAATATAATGTTTGGCATAATAGTTTTACTTTTATCTTCATCTGATAGTTTTTGCCATTCTTTATATTCTTCTGTAACTTCTACTTCCTCAAATTTATTAATAGTTGCATACACAGTAAAATTAAAATTTGTTAATAATATTACAGTTGACAATAATATTATTCCCATTTTTGTTATTTTTTTCATAATCTTCCCCTTTTATTTTATCTTATCTGTATAATACCACTTTTACAATTTAAAAGCTATTTCATTTGTATTTCTTTTTTTTTACAATTTTGTTACATATTGTCGATTTTTCAAACAAATTCTTCCCATACTAAATTGGCAAAATCTAATCCCTTTGAGGTTAACTTTATTTGATTTAAATCTACTTCTATTAACTCTTCTTTTACCAATTTTTCTAATTCTTTATGAAAGATGTAAATTGGATTATCTATAAATTTGTTTTTAAATTCTTGTATATCTATCCCTTGTATTTTTCTTAATCCTAACAGCATATATTCTTTTTGTTCTTCTATTTTATTTTGTATTTCACAGATTGTTCTATTACTAAGTATTTTTCCGTTTTGTACATTTTTTATATATTCTTCTATATTATTAGTATTGCAATATCTTTTATTTTTTATATAAGAATGTGCTGCAACTCCAAAACCTAAATATTCTTTTTGATTCCAACAATTTAAGTTATGTTTAGACTCATATCCTTTTTTTGAAAAATTAGATATTTCATAGTGAATATATCCATTTTGTTCTAAAATTTTCTTTGTTTCCCAATACATTTTTCTTTCTATATCTTCACTTGGTAATTCTAGTTCATTTTCACTTACTTGCTTTTCTAATACTGTATTTTCTTCTAATATTAATGAATATAGAGAAATATGATTAGGCTTTAAATTTATAACTTCTCTTAGACTTTCTTTTAAATCTTCTAATGTTTGGTTTGGAAGTCCTAACATTAAATCCACATTAATATTATCAACTCCCACTTTCTGAACTATTTGATAACAATTTAAAAATTCTTCATATGTATGTATTCTTCCTATTTGTTTTAGCAAATTATCTTTTGTTGTTTGAAGTCCTATGCTTATTCTATTTATTCCTATATCTTTATATTTTCTTATTTTTTCTTCATTTATTGTTCCTGGGTTTACTTCTATTGTAATTTCTGGATTTTCATGCAATTTGTAATTTTGTTTTATTGTATTTATTATTCTTTCTATATACAAAGCATCTATAAAAGATGGAGTTCCTCCACCTATATAAATAGTAGTAATTTCATATTCTTCATTTTTATATCTGTCTGATTCTAACTCTATTTCCTTTTGTAAACTTTCTATATATTCTTTTACTTTTTCTTCTTTATTTGCATATGAAATAAAATCACAATAATAACATTTTTGTTTGCAAAATGGAATATGTATATAAATTCCTAGCTCTTTCATTTTTGTCCTTTCTTTTCATTTTATATTTAGTCGTAAAAATAACAATTTTATTCTCTAGCTAATTCTATTAATTGATTTAATCTATGATTTACTCCAGATTTTCCTATTGGATCCTTAAGCATTTGTCCTAATTCTACTAATGAAGAATCTGGATTTTCCAACCTAAGATTTGCCATCTCTTTTAAATTGTCTGACAAATTTTTAAATTTTCCTGTCTCTTTTAATTTTTTTATTGCTTCTATTTGTCTAACTGCAGCATTTATCGTTTTATTTAAGTTAGCTGTCTCACAATTTACCTTTCTATTTACATTATTTTTTATTTCTCTTATGACTCTTATTTCTTCAAATTTAATTACACTGATATTTGCTCCAATAAATGCTAAGAACCTTGAAATTTCTTCTCCTTCTTTTATGTATAAAGAATATCCATTTTTTCTTTCTAATTCTTTTAAATGTATTTGCATTTTGGATAACAAATTTTTTATTATTTGAGCATTTCTTTTGTTACTTAATATAATTTCCAAATGATATTTGTTTTCTGGATTGTTAACACTTCCACTTCCTAAAAATATTCCTCTTGTTAATGCCTTTATCGCCATTTCTTCTTGTTCTTTCATATTATTTAAGTTTTGTATTTGTTTTTCAAAGTCTAAAGATATTTCAATATCTTTTTCTTTATATTCTACTTCTTGAAGTTGACTTATTTTTTGCAATTTTATTATATAGTTTTTTCCTTTTATATCTATTTTAAAGTTTGATATTTCCATATTTGAAAGTAATTTGCTAAAACGATTTATATTATATTCATTTATTGTTGAATAATAGATATTCTTTTTGTCACATGTTGTATTGTTACTAATTAGATATCCTATTAATTCAAATTTTACTAATTCTTTATTTTTTAAGTTTGGTATTTTACTTAAACTTTCTTTTAATTCTGATGAAAAAGACATTATATCTCCTTTCTTAACATTCTAATATTATTACTCTATCATTTTGAGATAAATCCTTTATTGTTTCTATTTTTTTATATTGTTTACTTTGCTTTGCTAAACTTTCCACCTCTTGTTTTTGGTCATAACCTATTTCTAAAAATATTTTTCCGTCTTTTTTTAAATATTTATATGCTTCGTTTATTAGTATTTTATAAAAATTTAGGCCATCTTCTCCACCATCTAAAGCTATATGAGGTTCATTTTGTACTTGTTTGTCTAATGTTTGTATTATATCTGTTTTTATATATGGTGGGTTTGATACTATTATATCAAATTTTCTTTTTACATTTTCAAACATATCAGATTTTATAAAAGTTACTTTGTTTTCTACTTCATTTTGTATTACATTTTTCTTAGCTATTTCTATAGCTTCCTTACTAATATCCACTAATGTTACTTTTGTATTTTCTATATTTTTTGCAAGTAATATGCCTATACAACCACTGCCTGTACACATATCTAGTATTTCTATATTTTCCATTTTATCTATGCTTTTTATTACTTCTTCTACCAATATTTCTGTATCCGGTTGTGGAATTAATACATTTTCGTCTACATAGAAATTAAGTTTCATAAATTCTTGATTATTTGTTATGTATTGAATCGGTTTGCCTTTTATGATTTTTTCTATATATTCCTTATATTCATTTTCTTTATTAATGTCTACATTATCATTTTTATTTATAATTAATTTATTTCTGTCTATTTTTAAGACATATTGCATTAATATTCTTGAGATAATTGAAGCATCTTCTACTTTTTGTTTTTCTAATTTTTCTTTTCCATATCTTAATAATTCTTCTATTTTCATATTTTTTCCTTTATTTAAAATTATCCCCGCCTCGGCCGTAAGTTGAAGGAAATTTTTATACCTGTATACACAGGTGGGTGTCTTGTTGAAGACTACTGGGTTTCTTACATATATGCAAGCCTACACGCCATCTTCAAAGGCGGACTCCCTTTAAAAATTTGTTGGTAATAAAATTTCAATCTATACGCACCAGGTAGGGATAATTTTATGCTTTGTTTTTTGTTATATTTATATTATCATATGCATTATATTTTTTCAATTCTACTATTTATTAAAAAAAATTATTTTATTAGATTTATTTTTAGTTTCCTTTGTTTTTCTTATTATATATAACTTATTTAACAATTTTTATTATTTGCTTTCTTTAATATTTTATGCTAAAATATTTTAAAGTAAGTGCTTAAAGAATTCTTAAGCACTTTATTTTATTATATCTCTTTTTAATTTATTTCCTTGTAGTACTCCAATTCCTATAAATTGTTTGTCTTGATTATATATTCTATATAGTCCATCTTGATTATCGTTGTCTAATTTTACTCCATTTAAAAATAATTCTAATTGTTTTTTATTTAGTATTATCTTCTCTTTTTGTTTAAGCAGTTCTTCCATTGTTAATACTTTTAATTTTATATTTTCACACTTTTCTAATTCTTCTAATGTTATTGAATCTTCTATTCCAAAAGAACCTACTCTTGTTCTGTTTAATTTTTTCATATACCCTATTGTTCCTAATCTTGTAGCTATGTCTTCGCATAAACTCCTTATATATGTTCCTTTTGAACATTCTACTTTAAATACTATTTCTTGTTTTTCAATATCTACTTTTTCTAATTCTATATTATATATTTCTATTTGCCTTGCTTGAACTTCTATCTTTTCACCGCTTCTTGCATATTCATAAAGTTTTTTTCCATTTACTTTAATTGCTGAATATATTGGCGGTATTTGCTCTTGCTTTCCCACAAATGAATTTAATACTTTCTTTATATTTTCAGTGTTTTCTAATATTGCAGTATCTACTTTTCTTTCTTCTAGTATTTTTCCTTCACTATCTAGCGTATCTGTCTTTATTCCTAATTTTAAAGTTACTTCATATTCTTTATCATGATTTATTAAATATTTTGAAAGCTTTGTTCCAGAGTTTAAAAGTAATGGCAATACTCCTGTAGCGTTTGGATCTAATGTTCCAGTATGTCCTACTTTTTTTAATTTTAATATTTTCTTTACTTTAGCGACAACATCATGTGATGTATAATTTTTAGGTTTATTTATTACTATTATTCCATTTAATTCACTCATATTATTCTACCCTCAAATAGAAAATAAGAATTCCTATATAGCATAATATGTTAGAAATTCTTATTTTAGCTCTTTTATTTTATATGTGCTTTTACTTCATTTATTATTTTTTCTTTTGCTTGTTCTAAGCTTTGTGCTATTGTGCAACCAGCTGCATGTATGTGGCCACCGCCACCAAATAATAAACATACATCTGATACATTTACATACTCATTTGAACGAAGTGATGCTTTAAAACCTTTTGCAGTTTCTCTTAAAAATATAGAAACTTCCACACCTTCTATTGCTCTACCTTCTTCTACTATTCCTTCGTGGTCTCCAGGCTCTGCTCCTACTTCTTCTTCATCTTGTTTTGTAATATATGTAAAAGATATCTTTCCATCTTCGAAAAATTCCATTCTTTCTATTGCTCTTTTTCTTAATTCGAAATTAGCTTTTGTTTTTGTATTCATTACTCTTTTATAAATATCTGAAACATTAACTCCTGTTTGCAATAATTCTGCTGCAAATTCAAATGTTTCTGGTGTTGTGCTTTGATATTGGAATCCACCTGTGTCTGTAATAATTCCAGTTAAAAGGCATGTTCCTATTTTTTTATCAATTTCTACACCAAAATATTGAATTATACTTATTAAAGTTTGTGCACATGCTGGTGCATCTGGGTTCACATAGTTATAATCTCCATACATTGTATTTGTTCCATGATGATCTATTGTAACTTTTACTTTTGCATCTTCAAAATATTTTGACCAACCATTAAGCATTTTCAATGTTGCGCAATCTAATGCAATTGCTAAATCATATGGTTCTTTTGAGCCTTCTTTTTTTATATTTTCTGTTTCTGGTAAAAAGTTAAATACCCTTGGAAGTTCTGGAATTATAATATCTGGATTTTTTCCCATTTCTTTTAATGCAATATACATTGCCAAACTACTACCAACAGCATCTCCATCTGGATTTTCATGAGTTAATATTACAATTTTTTCTGCCTTTTTTATTTCTTCTAATATACTTTCTAATGTCATTTTATCTCTCCTTTTTGCTCAAAAGGAACGCTTCTTTTTTAACAATTTTTGTGGCAATAAAGAGCGTCCCTTTTGACACTATTTGTTTAAATCTTTTAGAATAGAGTCTATTTTCATTCCATATTCCATAGAGTCATCTTTTTCAAATACTAATTCTGGTGTAATTCTCAAATTAACTCTTTTAGCAATTTGGCTTCTTATAAATCCTGCTGATTTTTTTAGCGCTTCCATTGTCTTTTCATCATTTTTAGAATTTAAAATACTTACATATACCTTTGCATATTTTAAATCTGGAGTTATTTTTACTTTTGTTACACTAATCATTCCTGTTGCCTCAGGATTTTTTAATTCATATGAAATAATTTGACTAAGTTCTTTTTTTAATTCCTCGTCAATACGATTTAATCTATTTTCATTTTTTGGCATATTGCCCTCCTTTTATCTTTTAACTTCTTCCATAACGTATACTTCTATAATGTCTCCTTCTTTTAAGTCATTGTAATTCTCAATTTGCATACCACATTCATATCCTTTTGCAACTTCTTTTACGTCATCTTTGAAACGTTTTAAAGATACAAGTTTTCCTTCATGTATAACAACGTTATCACGTAATACTCTTACTCCTGCATTTCTTTCAATTTTTCCTTCTAATACATATGCTCCTGCTATTGTTCCCACATTTGAAACTTTAAATACTTGTCTTACTTCAACATTACCAATAACCTTTTCTTCATAAATTGGATCAAGCATACCTTTCATTGCTGCTTTAACATCATCTATTGCTTGGTATATAACTGAATATTGCTTTATTTCAACTTCTTCTTTTTCAGCTACTTGTTTTGCAGTTGCAACTGGTCTTACATTAAATGCAATTATAATAGCATTTGAAACTTTTGCTAAAGTTACATCAGATTCTGTAACAGCTCCTGCTGCACTGTGTATAACTCTTACTCTTACCTCATCATCAGATAGTTTTTCTAAAGATTGTTTTATTGCTTCTGCACTACCTTGTACATCTGCTTTAACTATAATATTTAATTGTTTTAGTTTTCCTTCTTCCATTTGGCTAAATAAATTGTCTAAAGTAACTGGTGCCATTTGATTTATAGATTTTTCTCTTTGTGCACGTTTTCTTCTTTCTATTAAGTGTTTTGCCATTTTTTCATCTTTAACTTCATAGAATACTTCTCCAGATTCTGGAACTTCTGTTAATCCCATTATTTCAACTGGTGTAGATGGTCCGGCTTTTTTTACTTTTTTGCCTTTTTCATCTGTCATACTTCTTATTCTACCAATTGAAGATCCTACAACAATTGTATCTCCAACATCAAGTGTTCCTCTTTGTACAAGCATTGAAGCAATTGCACCTTTATTCTTATCAAGTCTTGCTTCTATTACAACACCTTTTGCTTGTTTGTTTGGATTTGCTTTTAAGTCTAATACATCTGCTTCTAATAATACCATTTCTAATAATTGATCAATATTTGTATGATTCTTTGCTGAGATTGGAACATATATTGTATCTCCACCCCATTCTTCTGGCACTAATTCATATGCCATTAATTCTTGTTTTACTCTATCAATGTTAGCATCTGGTAAATCTATTTTGTTTATTGCTACAATTATTGGAATTCCTGCTGATTTAGCATGATTTATAGCTTCTACTGTTTGTGGCATTACACCATCATTTGCAGCAACTACTAATATTGCTATATCTGTTATTTGTGCACCTCTTGCTCTCATTGCTGTAAATGCTTCATGTCCTGGTGTATCTAAAAATGTTATTTCTCTATCATTTACTTTTACTTTATATGCACCTATATGTTGTGTAATTCCTCCAGCTTCTCCTTCTATAACATTTGTTTTCTTAACTGCATCTAATAATGATGTTTTTCCATGATCTACGTGTCCCATTACAACAACTACTGGTGGACGTGTTACTAAGTCTTCTTCTTTATCTTCAGACTCATCAAATAAGATATCTTCTTCTGTTATAGTTTCCTTCTTATTTACTTTTACACCAAATTCATCTGCTATTAATGATGCTGTATCAAAATCTATTTCATTGTTTATTGTAGCCATTACTCCATATCCAAGCAATTTTTTGATAACTTCTGCTGTTGTTTTCTTTAATTCTGCTGCAAAATCTTTTACTGTTATATTTTCTAAGATATTGCTTGGTAATGTTACGTAGTATACCCCTAGAATTAATATTAAACAAAAAAGGGTAAAGAACCATAAATTACTTTTATTAATCATTAGTGATTCCTCCAATCATTAAACTTTATGATAAAAAAAATAGAATATGCGAGATATTCTATTTAATTAACTTTTGTTCCACAATTTGGACAGAAGATATCACCGTCTGTTAGTTTACTTCCACAATTTGGACAGAATTTATTTGTGTTTTGTTGAACATCTATTGAACTAGGTATATCACCTAATGTTTCTATTGGTTTACTTTGTGTAGGATTTTGATTTACTGCTTCTTGATTTTGTGTGTTATTCATTTGTTCTGTTTGGTTAGTTTGTTGTTGTACAAATGGTTGTTGTTGCATTGGTTGATTTGCTTGTACAGTATTTTGATTAACATTTGCATAATTTGTTGTTTGTTGGCCATTAGTATTTATATTACTATTTTTATTTACATTTAATGTATCTAATATGAAATCCATTACTGGATCTTTTTCTCCGTTTTTACCAACATATTCTGATTTACCAAATGCTAACATTGGTAATGTTATTACGGGGAAAAATACTGTTAATATTCCAAATGATTTATCTTTTCCAAAGCTTTTTGCTAAACTTAGGGAATATACTACATTGAAATATAAT
>USDF01000036.1 GCA_900553405.1 uncultured Clostridium sp.
AATTAAGACATTTTCCTAAATGATTTATTAAGACATTATCATAAATGAATTATAATTTATTAATATATCTAAAAATATTCTATTGCATTGCAAAAAAACAAATGATATAATAAAACAAAAAGAATAAAAGTAGGTGTTACATATGAAAAAAAGAAATATATTATATATTGCAATTTCAGCAATATGCGTTATTGCAATTATAGTTGGTGTGTACGCACAAGTATTTGGAGATAAGCCAAAACAAAATACAATTAAAAACGAAGTAATAAATACAGGTGATGATGATACAGCGACTGATCCAGAAGTACTAAAACAAGAATTTAATTCTTTATTTAATAATTCTTTTGATGACCAAGGTTATGACAAGACATCAATAAAAAAATTAGCTGGATATGAAGATCAAGATGTAATATATGCAGTATATAGAATAAAAGAAGAAAAAGATGAAAAATATAGTGTTAATATAAATATCCCAGTTTTCAATGTAGATGGAGAAGTGGCTTCAGAGTTTAACGCTACAACACAATCTATATTTGCTAATAAAGCAGGAAATGTTTTATCAAATAGTCAAAGTTATACAATATATGATGTTGAATATGTAGGTTACTTAAATGAGAATATTTTATCATTAGTAATTAAATCAACATTAAAAGAAGGAAATAACCCCCAAAGAGTTATTGTACAAACATATAACTATGATATAACAACAGGAAAGAAATTAACATTAAATGAAGTTTTAGAGGCAAAAGGTATTAGTGAAAAAGAAGTAAATAAAAAAATAGAACGTCAAGTAACAGAAGCAAACAAAAATGCAGAAGCATTATCAGAAGCATTAGTAGGTGCAGGACAAACAATCTATAAAAGAGACGTAAATAATGCAATGTATGTTACAGATAACGTAAATCATTTCTTTGTAGGATTAGATGGACAAATATATATTGTTTATCCATATGGAAATTCAAACTTTACATCAGAAATGGATATAATAAAAGTATAAAATTAATATGTGTGCCAATAGAAAAGCTCTTGGCACACAATTTGTAATAGCAAAGGATGTTAAAAATGCCAAAGAAATTATTGATTACAGAAAAGCCATCTGTGGCTATGGAATTTTCAAAAGCATTAAAAATAAATGCAACAAGAAAAGATGGATATTTAGAATCAGAAGAATGGATTATAACATGGTGTGTAGGTCACCTAGTTACAATGTCATATCCTGAAAAATATGACGAAAGCTTAAAAGTTTGGAGACTAGATACACTTCCATTTATTCCAAAAGAGTGGAAATATGAAATTATAAAAAATGTAGAAAAACAATTTAATATAGTAAAATCACTATTACAAAGGCAAGATGTAGAAGAAATTTATAATGCAGGAGACTCTGGACGTGAAGGAGAATATATACAGAGATTAGTATTTATGATGGCAAAACCAAATCCAAATGCAAAAATAAAAAGAGTTTGGATAGATTCACAAACAGAGGAAGAAATCTTAAGAGGAATAAAAGAAGCAAAAGACCAGTCAGAATATGATAGCTTGTCAGATTCAGCATATTTAAGAGCAAAAGAAGATTATTTAATAGGAATTAATTTCTCAAGATTACTTTCTATAATATATGGAAGAAGAGTTGCAAAAGAAATAGAGGAAGAAAGGGCTTCTATTTCTGTTGGTCGTGTAATGACATGTGTTTTAGGAATGGTAGTATCAAGAGAAAGAGAAATTAGAAATTTTGTTAAAACACCATTTTATAAAATTATAGGAAACTTTGGAGAAGAAGAAGCAAATTTTAATGCAGAGTGGAAAGTAAATGAAAAATCAAAAATGTTTGAATCACCAAAACTATATAATGATTCAGGATTCAAAAAAATAGAAGATGCAAAGGAATTTATAGTAAGCTTAAAAGACAAAAAGGCAGTTGTAGAAGAAGTTAAAAAACAAAAACAAAAAGAAAAGGCACCATTATTATTCAATTTAGCAGAAGTACAAAATGAATGTACAAAGCGTTTTAAAATAAAGCCAGATGAAACACTAGAAATAATACAGAATCTATATGAACAAAAATTAGTTACATATCCAAGAACAGATGCTAGAGTTATATCTACAGCAGTTGCAAAAGTCATTTCTAAAAACTTAAATGGTTTAGCAAAAGGCTTTAAAGATGAAGAGGTGCAAGGATATTTAAAGCAAATGTCAGAAGAAAAATATTCTACAGATTTAATAAAAACAAAGTATGTAAATGATAGCAAAATAACAGACCATTATGCAATAATTCCAACAGGACAAGGTTTTGAAAATTATGATAAATTGAAAGATTTACACAAAGAAGTATATAAACTAATAGTAAAAAGATTTTTAGCAATATTTTACCCAGAGGCAGAGTTTAACAAAATATCTGTAACAATAAAAGTAGAAGAAGAAAAATTTAGTGCGAATGGAAAAGTTTGTACAAAAACAGGATATTTAGATGTATTAAAACCAAAAAATAAAGAAAAGAAATCCACAAATGAAGAAGAAAATGTGGAAAACAGGCAAGAAGATGAAAAGGAAGAAGCAAATAATTTAGATATTTTAAACAATTTAAAAAAAGGTCAAGAAATAAATGTTATAAATTATGAAACTAAAGAATCTGAAACAAATCCTCCAACAAGATATAATTCAGGTTCAATGATATTAGCAATGGAGAATGCAGGAAAATTAATAGAAGATGAGGAATTAAGAGAGCAAATAAAAGGTGCAGGAATAGGAACAAGTGCAACAAGAGCAGAAATTATAAAAAAACTAGAAAAAATAGCATATATACAAATAAATAATAAGACACAAATAATAACTCCAACAAAAAAAGGAGAAGTAATTTATGATGTTGTATTATCTTCTATGCCAGATATGTTGAATCCAAAATTAACGGCAAGTTGGGAAAAAGGATTAGACATGGTGGCGAAAAAAGAAATAGGTTCACAGGAATTTATGCAAAAATTGGAGGCATATATAAATGGAAAATTCGACAAACTTGTTGTGAAATACTAGCACCAATTATGATGTCAAAAATTGAGAAAAGAGTATAATTAGGGATAGACCTTAAATAAAAGGAATTATATAATTAATATAAAATATCATCATTTATGAAGGAATATATATGTAGAAAAAGTTTAGAAAGAATTATTAAATAGAAAAAATTAGGTGGTGTTGTAAAATGAAGTTAGGTTTAGCATTAGCAGGTGGAGGAGTAAAAGGTGCTGCACATATAGGTGCAATAAAGGCATTAGAAGAAAATGGAATAAAAATAGATGCAGTAGCAGGAACAAGTATAGGAAGTATTGTTTCAAGTTTATATGCAATGGGTTATTCAACAGAAAAGATGTTAGAAATTTTTAAATATTTTGCAAAGGGAATAATGAAAGCAGATCCAAAATACTTTGCAGGAAACTTAAAAACATCAAGAAGATTATTAGGTGATGGACTATTTTCAGGTGAAAATATAGAAATAGCAATAAATGAATGTGCTAAAGAAAAAGGATATAAAAATATAAAAGATATAGAAATGCCAATAGCAATACCTACAGTAGACATAGTAGAGTGCAAAAAATATGTATTTACAAATAAAGATATAGAAGAAGATTATTACATAAAAGATGCACCAATTAGTAAAGCCGCTAGAGCAAGTAGTAGTTACCCAGGAGTGTTTGCACCATGCATGTATAAAGGGCACAAATTTGTAGATGGGGGAATATTAGATAATGTTCCTGCAGATGAAGTAAAAAAATTAGGAGTAGATAAAGTATTAACATTAAAATTTGCAACAGCTCTAAATTATGATCCAAAAAATATATATGAAATAGCATTTAAATCTATAGATTTATTATTTGAAGCAAGAAGTCAAGAGGCATTACACGCAAGTGATTTAGTGATAGATTTAGATGTGTCAGAAGCAAGTGTATTTGATATGAAAAAAATAGATTATTGCTATAATGCAGGATATATAACAATGCTAACTAAAATAAATGAAGTTAAGAAAATGCTAAATGAATAGATCAAGTAAAATAAAAATCTAATTAATATGAAAGAGGAAAATACATAAATGGAAAATATAGAAAAAATAAAAGAAGATTTAAAACAAATATTAAGTGAAAAAAGATACATTCATTCAATAGGTGCAATGGAAAAAGCAATAGAACTTGCAAAAACATATGGAGAAGATGAAGAAAAATCAGCATTAACAGCGCTTGCACATGATATTGCGAAAGAAATGACAATAGAGGAATATTATAAATACGCAAAAGAAAATAATATAGAATTAAGCAAAGATGATAAAATGTGCACAAGTGTATTACATGGAATAATAGGAGCAGACATAGTAAAGAAGAAATATGGATTTACAGATGAAATGTGTAGAGCAATATATTATCATACTACAGGGATTACCAATATGACAACTTTTGAAAAAATAATATTTTTAGCAGATAAAGTAGAGGAAAGAACAAGACCAAAGGATAAAGCCGATGTTATAAGAAATATTATAAAAGAAAAAGGATTAGATGAAGCAATACTTTGGATAGCAGATGATTATACTATACCAAAAGCAATAAAAAATATGGATATACTTCATCCAAATACAATAAATGTAAGAAATGAGATAATTGAAAAAATGAAATAATAAATAATTAAATATTAATAAAACAGACATTTATAACCTAAAAAATTATAAATGTCTATTTTTCACTCTTTTTTTAAATGCAACATAATATATAGCAAAATAACTCATAAGAAAGGGGAGGAAAACATGCAAAACTACATAATAGAAGGGGGAAAAAGATTAGAAGGAACAGTCACAATATCTGGTTCAAAAAATGCATCTCTTCCAATAATAGCGGGAACTATATTAAGTGGAAAACAAACAAAACTATATAATGTACCAAACATACATGATACACAAATAACATTAAAAATTTTAAGGCTTTTAGGTTGCAAAGTTAAGAAAAATCATGATAAAATAGAAATCGATACAAAACAAATGAATAAAAAAGAAATTCCAGAAGATATGATGAGACAAATGAGATCCACAGTTATTATGGCAGGAGCGATAATTGGCAGATTTAAAGAAGCAACATTTTCATATCCAGGTGGGTGTGAGATAGGAGCAAGGCCAATTGACTTACACTTAGCAGCTTTTAAAAAATTAGGAATAAATATTGAAGAAAAGGGTGGATTTATACACTGCAGTTGTGATAAAATAATAGGAACAGAAATAGATCTAGATTTTCCAAGTGTGGGTGCAACAGAAAATATCATATTAGCAACAGTATTAGCAGAAGGAGTAACAACTATAAATAATGCTGCAATGGAGCCTGAAATAGAAGATTTAGCGAAATTCCTAAACAAAATGGGTGCTAAAATAGAAGGGGCTGGAACAAATTTTATAAAAATAACAGGAGTTAAATCATTAAAAGAAGTAGGCTATAAGGTAATGCCAGATAGAATAGAAGCGGGTACATATTTATGTATGGTAGCTGCTACAGGTGGAAAAGCAAAATTATTAAATGCAAAGCCAGAGCATATAACACCCATTATTCATAAATTAGAAGAGTGTGGATGTAAAATAGAAGCAAGTGAAAGAGAAATCTATATAGAAGCACCAAAAAGATTAAAAGCAATAGATATAAAAACAATGCCATATCCAGGGTTCCCAACAGATATGCAATCAATATTTGGAAGTATGTTAAGTATAGCCAAGGGAACATCAACTATAGTAGAAAATATTTTTGAAAATAGATACAAATATACAATGGAACTAAATAAAATGGGTGCAAAGATTCAAATAGAAGGAAAAATGGCAGTTATAAAAGGGGTAAAAAAACTAAATGCAAATAAAGTAGAAAGCTATGATTTACGAGGAGGGGCAGCATTAGTATTAGCAGCACTTACAACTAAAGGAACAACATATATAAATGGCATTGAATATATACAAAGAGGTTATGAAAAAATAGAACAAAAATTAAAAGAATTAGGAGCAAATATAAAACTTAAAAATACCTAAGAAAGAAGGTGTAAAAGTGGCGAGAAAAACTAAAGAACAAGAATTAGATACGTTTTATAACGAAGGAAATAATAAAAAAGCAAAGTCTAAAATAAAAAAGAAAAAGGTTGATAAGATTAAAGAAGAAGAAAATGATAAATTTTCTTTTGATAATGAAATTATAATTGGAGTAACAAGAAAAGAAGAAACTAAGAAGCAAGTAGCAAACAAAAAATCAAACAATAGAAACAATAAAAAGAACAATACAAAAAGATCAAATAATAAAAAAATATATAATGCAAAAAACAAAAATTCAAATAGCGATATAGTGAACAATACAAATAATAAGACTAACAATATAAAAATTAAAAATATAAACAAGAAAAAAACTAATAAAAGACCAATTGTAAAAAAGCCGATAAACAATAATATAACACCAGAACAACAAGAAAAAATAATAAAGGAAAGAAATAGAAATAAAAGAATTATTAAAATTAGTTTATTATTTATACTATTTGTAATAGTTATACTATGTGCTATGTTTTCGCCACTTTTCAATATAAAAGCAATTGAAGTAAATGGAAACAAAATTGTAACTAAAAATGAAATAATAAGTTTGTCTAAAATTCAAATAGAAGAAAATAGTTTCAAATTAAGTAAAAATAAAATAAAGAAACAAATAAAAGAAAATGCATACATACAAGATGTAAAAATTACAAGAAAATTACCTTCAACTATTCTAATAGAAATAGAAGAAAGAGAACCAGCTTATTTACTAGAATATGCAGGAAGCTATGTAGTTATAGATAAACAAGGTTATATGTTAGAAATAAAAACAGAAAAAATATCATTACCTGTTATACAAGGGGAAGTTACAGAAACTTCAAACTTTATTGTAGGCAATAGATTATGTACAGAAGATTTAGAAAGATTAGCTATAATATCAAAAATTATAGAATTAGCTAAAGTAAATGATATTTACACAATAATAACAGGAATAGATATAAGTAATAAAGAAAATATAAAATTAATATTTGAAACAGAGGAAAAAGTTGCTTATTTAGGTGATAGTTCTAATATGAATACAAAAATACTAATGATAAAATCAATACTAGAAAAAGAGGAAGGGAAGCCAGGAGAAATTTTCCTAAACTTTGATTTAAATAAAAAGAATCCTATCTTTAGAGAAAGGGTATAAAGGAAGTGAAATAAAAATGGACAAGAACAAAGTTGCTATAACTTTAGGAATAGTTTGCTTAATACTTACTATTGCAATATGTATGCAAATAAATACAATAAAAAACGCAAACTCTACAGTATCACAAACATTAGCAGAAAATGGTTTAAGAGACGAAGTGTTAAAGTGGAAAGAAAAATATGATAATATATCTAGTGAATTAGATAATGCAGAGAAAAAACTAGGGGATATAAGAGAGAAATCTACAGAAAATGATAGCTCTTCTTCAGAAAAAGAAGAAGAAATAAGACTAAACAATAATTTATTAGGTATAACAAACCTAGTTGGACAAGGTATAGAAATGACAATTCAAGATGATCCAAATGCTACAAGAGAAAATATAGGAAAATTAGATGATATTTCGCTACATATAATACATGATGCAGATTTAAGAGCAATAGTTAATGAATTAAAAAATGCAGGAGCAGAAGCAATTTCAATAAATGGACAAAGATTAGTAAATACTACTGCTATAACATGTATAGGAAATGTAATAAAAGTAAACGACGAAAGAATAACTTCACCTTTTACAATTAAAGCAATCGGACTTTCAGAAAGCTTAGCAGGAATAAATAGACCAGGTGGATATATAGAGAAACTAAAGGAAAATGGCATAGTAGTAAATATTAAAAAATCTAATAAAATTGAAATACCAAAATATACTGGTGCAATCTCATCAAAATATATGAGTTTGCAAAAATAATCGAGGTGAGAACTATTGAATAAGAATAAAATAATAATGGCTATTAGTATAGGAGGGCTTTGTATTATTCTAGTATCTGTAATGTTTGCACAATTTAAAACTGTTGAAGAAACTGATATTACTGGAATAGAAAAAGCGAGAGAATCTGAACTTCAATCAATGCTTGCAAGTTGGAAAACAAAGTATGAAGAAGTAGAAGAAAAGTTAACAGATACACAAAATAAAATAGCGGAGTACCAACAAAAACTAGATTCTAATGAACAAGCCTCTGAACTAATAGAAAAGGAATTAGAACAAACTAATTTACTAGTAGGAAAAACTGCAGTAACAGGCGAAGGAGTAATAGTTACTTTAGAAGATAATAATGAAAAATCTATAGTAGGCAGTGACTTAAGAACATTAGTTAATGAATTAAAATTAGCAGGTGCTGAAGCAATTTCTATAAACAATGAGAGAATTTTAAATATGACAGAAATTGTAGATGTTAATGACTTTATATTAATAAATGAAAATAGAATTGTTTCTCCATATGTAGTAAAAGCAATTGGAAATCAAACATATTTATCTAGTGCACTAAGTTTAAAAGTAAGCGGATTTATAGATAGCTATCAAAAAATTGGAAAAACAGTAAAAATGACAAAAGAGAGAAACGTAAAAATAGATGCATATAATGGCAGAAAAAAATTAATGCAATTAAATTATGCAAAGGAGGAAGAATAATGATTTTAATAGCTATAATTATTGGTTGTATTATAGGAGCAATAATAGGAGTTAATATTCCTACAATACCATATACATATTCAGGATATTTAGCAATAGCAATTATTGCCGCATTAGACTCAGTATTTGGAGCAATTACATCTAGCTTAAAGAAAAATTTTGATATGAAGATATTTGTTTCAGGTTTTTTTGTAAATGCTATATTAGCAATGGCACTTACATATTTAGGACAAAAATTAAATATAGATATATATTTAGCAGCAGTAGTAGTGTTTGTAGGAAGAATGTTTAATAATTTGGGAACAATTAGAAGATATTACGTAGAAAAAATAACAGATAGAAAAATAGTTGCAAAAGCAGAAGCTGTTATAAAAAAGGCAAATGAAGAAAATGATGAGAATAAACAATAAAAATATATATAGAGATATAGAATCTTATAAAGAGATAAGATTTAAAATAGTATCTTTACTATAAACAAAAAGTAAAAAATCAATAGAAAAGTTATATAAATTTACATAAAAATACAAAAGAAGACATTATTACAAAAACATTACAAAAATATTACAAAAATATAACATTTTCTATTGACTTTTTTTGTGAAATATAATATTCTTATGGAGAAATAATTTAAACAAAATTGGAGGAGTTAACTTTGGCTATCGGAGATATTATTGTAGGAATTGACATCGGTACTTCTAAAGTAAGTCTAGTAGTAGGCGAGGTCAATAATTTTAACCAAATTGAAATTATTTGCAACACTAGCCATAAGTGCAACGGAATCAAAAAGACTAAAATAATAGATGAAGATGATATTGCTTTAGCTGTTAATAAGGTTATAACAGAAGCGGAAACAGAAACAGATTTAAAAATAAATTCAGCTTATGTTACGATTCCTGGAAAATATGTTACAATTGTACAAAATAGTGTTGTAAAAGAAGCAAAAGATAAATATGCAGGAATATCTACAAAAGACGTATCCTCTGGTATTATGCAAGTAAAGGATGTAGAAATCCCAGAAGGAAAAACAATTATTGATATAGTAACAGATCAATTTGTACTAGAAGATGGAAAAATCGTAACAGATCCTATTGGAAATTTAAGTTCTAATTTTACATTAAATGCACAAGTAATTCTAGCAGATAAGGAATACGTAAAACAAATAGTTTCTATATTTAGAAAAGCAGGAATTGAAGTAGATGGATTCACACCTATAAGTTTAGCAGAAAGAAATGTAATGTTAGATGTTAATGAAATGAATGACAATGTAATGTTATTAGACATAGGTGCAGGTAATACAGATATAGGTGTATTTGAAGGAAATGGTTTTGTTTATACAAATACAATTCCACTTGGAGGAGATAGTATAACTTCAGATATTGCTTTAGTTCTAAATATTGAAGAAGAAGAAGCAGATAAATTGAAAAAGCAATATGGATTAGCAATGAAATCATATATAGATAATGACAATGAAATAATGCTAAATACATATAAAGGTGATAGCAAAGGAAAAGTAATTAAAAGTTCAGAACTAATAGAAATAATAGAAGCTAGAATAGAAGAAATATTTTCTTTAGTAAATAAAGATGTTGTAAGCCAAGGAATTAAACAAAGAATAAATAATGTTGTTCTTACAGGACAAGGTATAACAAATATAAATAAAAGCGATGTTGCTGGAAAAGTAATCTTAAATATTCCAGTAAAAATTTCAACGGGAAGACTAATTAGTACAGTAAGACCAGAATACAGAACAGCATATTCATTAGTAAGATATATTGCAGCAAGACCATTTGCAAAAACAGTATCAAGCAGTATAGATTCAAATTCAAAAGAAAATATAATGTATACAATATGGGAAAGAATTAAAGAATTCTTTTATTCATAAAAATAATCATTATTGATATATAATAAAAGTTATTAATATTTAAAGATAAAATTAAAGATAATTAGAAATGAAGTTAAAGAGTAGACTTTAGATTTCTAAAATAAAAAGGAGGAAATAAATCATGTTAATGGATAATGCAGAAGAAAATGCAATGTTAGATGGTACAGCTACTATAAAAGTAATAGGTGTTGGAGGAGCTGGAAATAATGCCGTAAATAGAATGGTAGACTCTGGAATAAAAGGAGTAGATTTTATAGCAGTAAATACAGATAGACAAGCTTTACTTTTATCAAAAGCATCAACAAAAATTCAAATAGGAGAAAAAATAACAAGAGGTTTAGGAGCAGGTGCAAACCCTGACATCGGAGCTCAAGCCGCAGAAGAAAGTAAAACAGAAATAGCAGAAGCATTACGCGGAGCAGATATGGTATTCGTTACTGCAGGAATGGGTGGAGGAACAGGAACAGGAGCAGCTCCAATCGTTGCAGCATGTGCTAAAGAAATGGGAATATTAACAATAGGTGTTGTTACAAAACCATTCACATTTGAAGGAAAGAAACGTTTATCACAAGCAGATCGTGGTGTAGAAAGCTTAAAAGGAAAAGTAGACACATTAGTTGTTATACCAAACGACAAATTATTACAAATAATAGATAGAAAAACTTCAATAGTAGAAGCATTCAAAATGGCAGATGACGTATTAAGACAAGGTGTACAAGGTATATCAGACTTAATTGCAATTCCAGGATTAGTAAACTTAGACTTTGCAGATGTAAAAACAATAATGCTAAATACAGGTATGGCTCATATGGGTATTGGTAGAGCTTCTGGAGAAAACAGAGCAGAAGATGCAGCAAAACAAGCTGTACAAAGTCCATTACTAGAAACATCAATAGAAGGTGCAAGAGGAGTTATTATCAATATTACTGGTGGTCCAAACTTAGGATTACACGAAGTAAATACAGCAGCAGAATTAGTACAAAGAAGTGTAGATCCAGAAGCAAACATTATCTTTGGTGCAGTTATAGATGAAACTTTAGACGAAGATATAGTTATTACAGTTATTGCAACTGGATTTGAAAAAGGAAATGAAATTCCATCTATGAATAATATAAATAGCATAGTAGATAAAGCTTGGGGAGAAAAAATAAATTCAATTCCAGCACCAATAGATAACTCAAATTCATCAAATGATTTAGACATTCCTTCTTTCTTAAGAAAAAATAAAGGAATCAAATAAAGTCGTAACTAATAAAAAAAGCGAATAATAACAATAATAAAAAAAGAAATAATCTAAAAACGTAGATTATTTCTTTTTTTCGTGTCTAAGAAATGACAAAAAAATTAAACAAGACGTAGTAGAATATAAACTACAAAAAAAGCTACACTTCATTTTAATAATGAAAGGAAACGATGTAGAATATGACAATTTATCTAGATGTAGTGTTAATTGAAAATTTATGTATGAACTATATTATATTGTTTGCAACAGGATATCTTTTAAAAATAAAAATGAATCACATTAGACTAATATTATCTGCATTATTAGGAGGTATATACGCAATAGTAGCATATATGCAAATATTAGAAATATATTCAAATCTAATTTTTAAAATTATATTATCAATAGTAATGGTGTATATAGCGTACAATTCAAAAAACGTAAAGCAAATATTGAAACAATTAGTGTTTTTCTATTTAACATCATTTGTATTTGGAGGATGTGCTTTTGCACTTTTATACTTTATAAAACCAGAACAAATATTGATGAAAAACGGAGTATATATAGGAACATATCCAATAAAAATAGCAATACTTGGAGGAATAGTAGGTTTCACAATAACAGCAATTGCATTTCGTTATGTAAAAACAAAACTAAATAAAAAGAGTATGTTTTGTGAACTAGAAATCTACTTTGAAAATAAAAGCATATCTACAACAGCTTTAATAGATACAGGAAATATACTAAAAGATCCTATCACAAGTATGCCAGTTATAGTAGTAGAGAAAAGTATACTAAAAGAAATATTACCAGAAAGCATATTAAATAATTTAAATAAGATTATAGGAGGTGATGTGCCAAAAGAAGTATATGAAGATGAGAATTTAAATTATATTACAAAGTTTAGAGTAATACCATTTAGTTCAATAGGAAAAGAAAATGGATTGTTGTTAGGTTTTAAGTCAAACAAAATAAAAGTAAATACAGAAGAAAGCGAAAAAATAATAGAAGATGTAATTATAGGAATATATGATCATAAATTAAGTAAAAAAGATAATTATTTTGCATTAATAGGACTTGATATATTAGAAGGGAGTGAAAAAAATGAATTTACTACAAATGTTAGTAGATAGTATTAATACAATATACACAAAATTCCTAAAAGAAGAAGACATAGAGAATCTACCTATATATTACATAGGAGGAAGCATTAGCCTGCCACCTCCATTATCACCAGAGGAAGAGGACGAACTTTTAAAAGAGTTAGAAAAAGGAAAATTAGAAACTAGACAGACTTTAGTAGAAAGAAACTTAAGATTAGTTGTATATATAGCAAAGAAGTTTGAGAATACAGGAGTTGGTCTAGAAGATTTAATATCAATTGGAACAATAGGATTGATGAAAGGAGTAAATACATTTAATACAGAAAAGAAAATAAAGCTTGCAACATATGCCTCAAGGTGCATAGAAAATGAAATACTAATGTATCTTAGAAGAAGCAATAGAATAAAAGGAGAAATATCTATAGATGAGCCATTAAATCAAGATGGAGATGGAAATGAATTACTACTTTCAGATATATTGGGAACAGATCCAGATGTAACATCAAGAAGAATAGAAGATGAAGTAGATAAAACTCTACTTAAAGCATCAATTGAAAAACTAAGTTATAGAGAAAGAAATATAATGGAACTTAGATTTGGATTTATAAGTGGAGATGAGAAGACACAAAAAGAAGTAGCAGACATGCTTGGAATTTCTCAAAGCTACATATCACGTTTAGAAAAGAAAATAATAGGAAAGATGAAAAGAGACATAATGAGCAAAACAGGGTAGACAAAAATAAAAAAAGATGGTATAATGCGCTTATGTTAACAATGTAAACAATTTTCTTATTCAATAATAGGAGAGTAAAATATGGAAAAGAAGCGGAGCTTTAGTCAACTGAAAAAAGAAAAAGAATTTAAAGAATTTTGCTCTTTTTGTAAGAAAGTGACAGAAGAGTATGCAAATTCTGAAGCACAGTTTTCAGAAAGTTATTTTACAGAACACCACAATATAAGCCAAAGTTGTTTTAGAAAAGTAATTAAATATGCAATTGAAACAAATTTGGTAGAAGATGAAATTGTATTTAAGGCAATGGAAAAATCGGCAAAGAATAGTGAATCACATAGTAAAGGTTCAGGAGGTAGAAGTAGAGCAAACTATGAAAAGATGTATACACACAAATGTCAGTATATTGCTATGTTAGTTCCGAAAGAAAAAATAGAAAAAGCAGTAATTGCCTTTGCAGATAATCCAGACATCTCAAAGAAAGATATTGCAACTGCATATGGCTGGAACAGGAAAACTTTTGAAATACTTTTAGTTAAGGCAATAGAAGAAAATCTTGTTGATGACAAAACTGTAGAAGCAATTGAAACAAGAAGTATTAATAATGCGGATATTGAAAAACGTGAGTATACAAAAGACTATTTTACAGGATTAAAAAAGAAGAGAGAAGCGAATAAAAAAGGAGTCACCCTTGAATAAGGGTGACTTTTTGTCGACTTTTGTTATACGATAATTGAATAGAAAAACAAGCTTTAGGAAATAATGAGAATAACATTATTTTTAAGGAGTTTTTTTATGGGAAACAAAGTTGAGATATGTGGAGTAGACACATCAAAAATCCCAGTATTAAGTGCAGAAGAAAAAAGAGAATTATTTGTAAAAATAAAAAATGGAGATGAAGAAGCAAGAAATACATTTATAAATGGAAACTTAAGATTAGTACTAAGTGTAATAAAAAGATTTTATGGAAGAGGAGAAAATGTAGATGATTTATTCCAAATAGGTTGTATAGGTTTAATAAAAGCAATGGATAATTTTGATTTAAACCAAAATGTGCAGTTTAGTACTTATGCTGTACCAATGATAATTGGAGAAATAAGAAGATATTTAAGAGACAACAATCCTATAAGGGTAAGTAGGTCAGTAAGAGACTTGGCTTATAAAGCATTAAGTATAAAAGAAAAAATGATAAAAGAAAATCAAAAAGAACCAACAGTAGAAGAAATTGCGAAAGAACTAGGAGTAGATAAAGAGGAAATAGTATTTAGTTTAGACGCAATACAGGAGCCAATGTCACTTCAAGAACCTATATATGGAGATGGAACAGAAAATCTATATATAATGGATCAAGTAAAAGATAATAAAAACACAGATGAATATTGGGCAGAAAACATTACTATATCAGAAGCAATGAAAAAGCTAAATGAAAAAGAAAAAATGATAATAAATAAAAGATTTTACGAAGGACGAACACAAGTAGAAGTAGCAGAAGAAATAGGAATATCACAAGCACAAGTATCTAGATTAGAAAAAAGTGCAATAGAACATATAAAAAGAATATATAAATAAGATCTATAATTAGAAGTTAAAATTAAAAATCAATAATTTTAACTTCTAATTTTTGTTATGAATATATACACATAAAAGATAAAACTATACATATATTATAAGTAAGAAAATATATGGAGGTGAAAATATGTCCATGGGACAAAAGGGATTAGACTTTAAACATAAAGAAGTTATTAATATAAATGATGGAAGAAGACTTCGGTTATGTTCAGGATGTATGTGCAGACTTAGAAAGTGGAACAATTACTTCTATAATCGTTCCGGGAAATAACAAACTATTAAATATGTTTTCAAGTGCAAATGATATTGTTATTCCGTGGCAACATATAAAATGCATAGGTGACGATGTTATATTAGTAGAAATATAAATTACATATCAATTGGACAATTGCAGAAACAACATCAAAAAAATAAACTTATATGAAAATATAATTGGCACAAATTACCACTAAAAAACTATTGATTTAAAACAATATTTATGTTAATATAGATATTGTAACGAACAATAAAAGTACTTAAAACAAAAAAATAAAAAAAACGACAAATTTTTTCAAAAATGTGTTGACTTTAATATTAAGATGTGTTATTATAATTAAGTACTAAATAACTTAAGAAAAACATATATATTTAAAGTATATTAAATTAGTAACGAACAGGAAAAAATTGAACAAAATAAGATTACTAGTTTATTATTTTGCACTTTTTTAAAAAAATAGAAAAACTTTAAAAAAAGTATTGACATATGTTTTAAAAAGTAGTACAATACAAAACGTTACACGACAAATCGTCAGTAACATGAATTGAAAAAAAACGAGTTATGCAAGAAAAACGAAGAAAAAATTTTTAAGACTATACGTTTGTATGTCGAGAGAATTTTTACTGAAGTTTGACGAAACAGAACGAAGTTTATTATTTCAATTAGAAGTACATTGAAAAGTAAACAATAAACAAACCTTTGAAGAAACCAAGCGGTAGTAAATAGTACTACCAAAAAAACAAACAAAACCAAAATTTATTTAGAGCTTAAAACTCAAAAAAGATTTGTATGTAGGTTTAATAAAACCGAAAATATAAATACCATTAATTTGAGAGTTTGATCCTGGCTCAGGATAAACGCTGGCGGCGCACATAAGACATGCAAGTCGAACGGAAGTCGTTGTAATGATTTTGAAATGGACAGAGAACTTGTTCGAAGAAAGTTGAGATTGACTTACAACAATGGCTTTAGTGGCGGACTGGTGAGTAACGCGTGAGCAACCTGCCTATTAGAGGGGAATAACAGTGAGAAATCATTGCTAATACCGCATATGCCATAGGTACCACATGGTACTAGTGGGAAAGGAGTAATCCGCTAATAGATGGGCTCGCGTCTGATTAGATAGTTGGTGGGGTAACGGCCTACCAAGTCGACGATCAGTAGCCGGACTGAGAGGTTGAACGGCCACATTGGGACTG
>USDF01000037.1 GCA_900553405.1 uncultured Clostridium sp.
CGTTATGAAGCAAGTTATGGAACAGATGGAAAAGCAAATTCAAAGGTTTCAAATACATTTATTGATACACGTGGAACAGCACCAACAACAGAAGGAACACTATGGAATAATATAACGCAAATAGATTCAGCAACAGCAAGTAGAAATATATATGAGGCAGTGACAACAGATTTAATAAATAGTTATGCATGGGATACAGCGATAGTATATATACAAGACTTTTCAGGAGATACAGATTATTCATATCAAAATTCAAAAAACACATCATTATCAAATACAGGAGCAAATGAAGATGAAGTATGTAAAATAAATGATATGGCATCAAATACTTATGAGTGGACAACAGAATATTCTATTAACAAAGATAGCTCTTTTGCTTACCCTTGCGTTGATAGAGGTGGCGGTTGTAACCGTAGTGACCTTTACACGAACGGTCGTTACAACAATGATGCGACTAGTATCAGCAAGAACTATACGTTCAGGTCTATACTTTATCTTTAAATGAAAGAAGAGGAAATTGTTTAAAATTTTATATTATTATGGCACCACTATAGTGGTGCCTATTTATAATTCCAAATTTTAATTACCAATTTCATTTTTTTCCATTCAATTCATTGACTTTTTGCCTTTTTCATTATATGATATAGATATTAAAAATATGCACTTTTTAATAGAAAGAACATACATGTTCAAGGAGGAAATTATGGGAGAAGTTATCGTTATCACATCTGGAAAAGGTGGAGTTGGTAAAACAACCACTACAGCAAATTTAGGTTCAGCGTTAGCATTAAAAGGAAAGAAAGTAGTATTAGTAGATACAGATATTGGACTTCGTAATCTAGATGTTGTAATGGGATTAGAAAACAGAATAGTATATGATATCGTTGACGTGGTAGAAGAAAAATGTAAATTAAGACAAGCCTTAATAAAAGATAAACGTTTTAATGAATTATTCTTACTTCCAGCAGCGCAAACAAGAGATAAAAGTGCAGTAAATGAAGAACAAATGAAAGAATTAACAAGCAAACTAAAAGAAGAATTTGATTACATATTAATTGATTGCCCAGCAGGTATTGAACAAGGTTTCAAAAATGCAATAGCTGGTGCAGACAGAGCAGTTGTTGTTACAACAGCTGAAATATCTGCTATTCGTGATGCAGATAGAATTATTGGACTATTAGAATCATCTGAAATTAAAAATCCAGAATTAGTAATTAATCGTTTACGTCCAAACATGGTTAAAAAAGGTGAAATGATGGATGTAGAAGATATAGTGGATTTACTATCTATAGATTTAATTGGTGTAGTTCCAGATGATGAATACATTATTACACAAACAAATAAAGGGGAACCAGTTGTATCGAACCACAAAGCTCCTTCAGGAAAAGCATATACAGAAATTGCAAGAAGAATTTTAGGTGAAAATATAGAGGTTTCAATTCCTGGAAGAGAGAAAGGATTTTTTGCTAAGTTAAAAAGTATTTTCTCAAAAAAATAGACAAATTTAAATAACGGAGGAAATAGGATGTTCGATAATATTATAAAGTTTTTTAAAAAATTTTCAAAAGATGAAAAAAAGGATTCTAAAGACACTGCAAAAGAAAGATTACATTTAGTGTTGATGCAAGATAGAGCAAATGTATCAGCAGATTTTATGGAGCTTATGAAACAAGAAATTATTGAAGTAATTAAAAAATATATAAATGTAGATGAAAATTCTATAGATGTAAAACTTACAAATAAAGTTAATAGTGATGGAACAACAGGAGCTCCAATTTTGTATGCGAATATTCCAATTCTTAATGTAAAAGATGATGCAAAACAAATTAATATAGAAAGAAAATTAGAAAAAGCTGAAAACAAAGAGAAAAAACAGGGTGAAGAAAAAAGCGAAAAATTAGAAAATAAAACAACGAAAAAAGAAGAAAAATTAGAAAATGAAGTAAAAGAAGAAACTAAACAAGAAGTAAAAAAAGAAACAATAAGTGAGAATAAAGCAGAAGAAAGCGAAGAAGTTGCAAAAATATCAGATGAAGAGAAAACAGAAAGAGAAAACATAGAAGAGGCAACAAAAGTTATAGAAGATTCAAAGAAAGAAGAAAAGGCAGAAGACGATATAATAGAAGAAACAGAAAAAACAGATAAAGAAGAAAAAGTAGAAGTAGAATAAATATAAATTAAGAATAATAGAGGTTAATAAATGAAAAGAAGATTCTTAAGAAATATGGAATGGGGCATTCTAATTTGTACTATTATATTAATAGCGGTAGGAATTGTTGCCCTATATACTGCTACACAAGAGACAACTAGTGATGAACTAAAAAAACAAATTATATGGTTAATAGTAAGTATTCCAATTATGATACTTGTTATTTGCATAGATTATGAGGTGATTGCAAAAATATCACCAATTTTTTATGGAATTTTTTTAGTATTATTAGTAGCAGTTTTATTTACTAAATCTGTAAATGGTGCTACTAGTTGGTTTGAAATAGGAGGATTTTCATTTCAACCTTCAGAATTTGCAAAAATATTTGTTATATTAACGTTCTCATATGTTATTACAAAAATTCAAGTAAGAGGTAGAGATGAAATTAGTAGGCCTACAAGATTAGGATTAGCATTATTAGTTGTAATTGTACCAGTATTATTAATAATAAAACAACCAGATTATGGAACTGCATTAGCATTTTTAGTAGCAACAGTACTTATTTTGTTTTCAGCAGGAATTAAAAAAAGATATATATTTACAAGTATATTAATAATTTTAATTGCTGTTCCATTATTATACTTTTTTGTATTACCAGAGCATGCAAAAACAAGAATAGATGTATTTTTAAACCCAGACTTAGATCCAAGAGGCGCAGGGTATAATATAATTCAATCAAAACTTGCAATTGGTTCAGGTCAACTATTTGGAATGGGTTTACTAAAAGGTAATCAAACTCAATTAGGATTTTTATACCCAAAAACTACAGACTTTGTATTTGCAGTTATAGGTGAAGAAATGGGATTTGTTGTTACAGCGGGAATTGTAATATGTTATATAATATTAATTACAAAAGCCATATATGTTGCAAAGACTGCTAAAGATGACTTGGGTTCATATATTGCTATGGGTATTGCAGGAATATTCTTATTCCATATGGTAGAAAATATAGGAATGACAATTGGACTTTTACCTATTACAGGGGTTCCACTTCCTTTTGTAAGTTATGGAGGAAGTTCACTTTTAACAAATTTAATATTAATAGCATTATTATTAAATATTAGTGGTAGAAGACAAAAAACAATATTTGTTGAATAAAATATAAGTAAAGAAGAACATGAAAAACTCACATGTTCTTCTTGTAGATAAAGAGGAAAATACATGTACTTAAAAGAATTGAAAATAGGAAATGTAACAATTGAAAATAATATTATTTTAGCTCCAATGGCAGGAATAACAGACAAAGCGTTTAGAAGAGTTTGCAAAGAATATGGGGCTGGTTTAGTATGCACAGAAATGGTAAGTAGTAAAGGCTTGTACTATAAAGATGACAAAACGAAATTATTATTGGATACCAAAGAAGAAAAAAGACCTATATCTATGCAAATTTTCGGAAGTGATGTAGAGACTATGGGGTATGCAGCAGAATATGTCTCAAAGTTAGCGGATATTGTAGATATAAATATGGGATGTCCAGCACCAAAAGTTGTAAAAAATGGTGATGGAAGTAGATTGTTGTTGGACTTAGAATTAGTAGGAAAAATTGTAAAAGAAGTAGTAGAAAAATCAACAGTTCCTGTTACAGTAAAAATGAGAAAAGGATGGAATGAAGAAAATATAGTAGCAGTAGAAGCAGCAAAAATAATAGAAAATATGGGAGCATCTGCTATTATAATTCACGGTAGAACTAGAGAAGAGTTTTATTCGGGAAAAGCAGACTGGGAGATTATAAGAAAAGTAAAACAAGCAGTTAGTATTCCTGTTATAGGAAATGGAGATATAAAAAGTAAAGAAGATGCTCTTGAAATGTTTAAACAAACTGGAGTAGATGGCATAATGATAGGTAGAGCAAGCCTAGGCAATCCATGGATTTTTGAAGAAATAATTTCGTATTTAAAAGGAGAAGAGACAAGAGAAATATCTAAAGAGGAAAAATTACAAACAATTTTAAAACATATAGAGTGGGAAGTAGAGGAAAAAGGCGAAGTAGTTGGAATTAAAGAACTAAGAAAGCATATGTCAGCATATATTAAAAATATGCCAAATGCAACTACACTGAGAGAAAAAATTAATAAAATTGAAACTAAAAATGAATTAGAAACTTGTCTAAAAGAATACTTTAATATGTAAAGAATATAATAAAAAAAGAATAGGTAAATAAATACCTATTTTTTTTATTATTGTATGAAAATTATTTGATAAAAGATAATTTTCTTATGCAAAATAATATTGAAAATTTCAAAATTTTTTATAGAAAGTGAGGAATTATATGAAGGCGAAAAAGCTGATAGTAATTTTTAGTATAATTTTAATTATTATTTTAGTTTCAATTTTTTTGATTTTATATTATAAAAATGGAAAAGTTGGAAACACTATAATTAACAAATCGGAAGAACAAATTGTAGATTCTATTTTAAATATTAAATCTTATAGTGCTAAATTAGATGTTAGTATTGAGACAAATAAAAATACAACCAAATATGTTGTAAGTCAAAAAGTAGAAAATGAAAAATCCACACAGGAAGTATTAGAGCCAGAAAATATAGCAGGAGTAATAACCGAATATGACGGAACGAACCTGAAAATTAGGAACAATAAACTAAATTTGGAAACTACTTTTCAAAATTATCAATATGTTGTAGAAAACAGATTATGGTTGAATTCTTTTATAGAAGAATTTAAAGAGAGTAGTAATAAAAAAGTAAATAGTAAAGAAAATGAAATAATATTAGAAGTAAGTAATACAGAAAATCCATATAATACTTATAAAAAATTATATATAGATAAGAAAACAGGGAAACCTACTAAATTGCAAATAGAAGATATTAACAAAAAGATGCTAGTCTACATATTATATACTGAGATAACAATCTCTTAAATATTTATTAATATTTAAAATATATCTTAAAAGAACTTTCGATACGGAAAAATAGTGGGAGTGATAGACAAATGATGATAAGAAGAGGAGATATGTTTTATGCAGATTTAAGTCCAGTTGTAGGTTCTGAGCAAGGTGGAATAAGACCAGTTGTTATTATTCAAAATGATATAGGAAATAAGCATAGTCCAACAGTAATTGCTGCTGCAATTACCTCACAAACTGGAAAAAATAAGTTGCCAACTCATATAGAATTAGCAGTAGAAAATAGTGGATTAAAGGCAGATTCCGTAGTTCTTGCAGAACAAATAAGAACAATAGATAAAAGTAGACTAAAAGAAAAGATAGGACATATTAATGACGATACAGTAATGAACAAAATTAATAATGCTTTAGGTGTAAGTTTCGGATTAGATTAAAGTTCCAAAAGGGACGTTTCCTAAAGGTTAATCTGTCCCTTTTGGTGCAAAATAAATTAAGAGTATATATATTATTTTTATACCGCGGTATTTCCAATAATATATATACTCTTATATTTGATTTTAAATAAGTATTCCAAAAGGGACAGATTAACCTTTAGGAAACGTCCCCAATGGAGCTTAAATTTTCAATTTTTTTATTATATCAATTTCATTGTATAATTTTGTTTTTATATCTTCACGAGTAATAATTGCTTGGCGATATTCAGATAAAACTTGTTCATAATTATCAAAATCTTCACCACTTTGGAATAACATTTGCATTCCCTCTCTATAATATTCTTTTTCTTTATCTTTTTTTGCTTTTTGGCTTTTTATATCATATTTTTGTATTTCTTCTAAACGTTTTACTTGTTCCTTTAAATACTTAATATAATCCATTACGCAACTAATTTCATATAAAGTGTCATCTATAACGACTTTAAATAGAGCTTTTAAGGCCTTACTATTAATTTTGCCTACTTTATAATTTTGTTTCAATGAATCTAAAGCTACTGTTTTCATATAATCTGTTGGTCTAGCATCATGTATTAATTCTCTTAATGTTTCAGAGATATTAATGTGAGTAGTATATTGTCTTTTAGTAACAATTGCATCATATTCATCTGCGACACGTATAATTTGAGCAACATATGGGATATCATCTTTTGTTAAGCCTTGAGGATATCCAGTTCCATTTAGTGCTTCATGGTGATATAAAGGTCCTTCAGCATATGGTCTTAATTTTAGGTCTTTCATGCACATTTCATACCCTAAAGTAGTATGAGTTTTTATTACTTCATATTCCTCATCAGTTAAGCTTCCGGGTTTATTTAATATTTCAGGTGGTATAAATAATTTTCCAATATCATGTAAATAACCGCAAATTGTAGCATGAATAGTAAAATATTTTTTACAATGTAAATACTCACAAATACGACATACTAAGTTAGCTACATTTTCGCTATGTCGTCTTGTAAATACATCTAGTCTATCAAGCATTGATAATTGATATTTCATTATATCATCTAAGTTATATGATTTTAAATTGGTTGAACTATAAAAATCTATTTTTTCATTATTCATTTGTTAGACCCCTTTATATATTAAATGCTAATTATATATTAACACAGGCAAAAATATAATGCAATAAGTAGCAAAAAGAAACCTTGACAAAAATATGCTAAAAATATATAATTTTAGCATATTATAGCGAAATTTATAAAAAGCAAGTAAGGGTGAAAAAAATGTATTTAAAAAGACTAGAATTACAAGGATTTAAATCTTTTGCAGATAAAACAGTGTTAGAATTCAAACCGGGAATTACTGCTGTAATTGGACCAAATGGATCTGGAAAAAGTAACATATCAGATAGTATTAGATGGGTATTAGGGGAACAAAGTATGAAATCTCTAAGAGGTGCTACTTCTTCTGATATTATTTTTGCTGGAACACAAAATAGAAAATCATTAGGTTTTGCGGAAGCGTCTATAGTGATAGATAATTCAGATGGAAAACTTCCTATTGAATATAATGAAGTAACTGTTACAAGAAAAATTTATAGAAGTGGTGAGACAGGGTACTTTATAAATAAGACTCCTTGTAGATTAAAAGATATATTAGAATTGTTCATGGATACAGGCATTGGAAAAGATGGATATTCTATAATTGGACAAGGTAAAATAGATGAAATATTAAGTAACAAATCTGAAGATAGACGTCGTATTTTTGAAGAGGCTGCTGGAATTGTAAAATACAGAACAAGAAAACAAGAATCTGAGAAAAAATTAGAACAAACTAAATTAAATTTACTTCGAATTAATGATATTTTAGCCGAAATAGAGGGAAACATAGAACCACTAAAAATTCAATCTGAAAAAGCAAAGAAATTTTTAGATTTAAGAGAAGAATTAAAAGGTATTGAAGTAGGCTTATTTTTATATAATATAGAAACATATAAAACAAAATTAGAAGAAATTATAAAAGATGAAGAAATATTCAAAAATCAATATGATGAAGAAAATGAAAAGTTTGAAAAAGTAAAACAATTAAAAGAAGAATTAAAAGCACAAGTAGATGAAATGACAGAAAAAATAGAACAAATGCAAAATATTGGTTTTGAAAGTTCAAATAAAATTGAAAAAATTAATTCTGATATTAATGTTATGCAAGAAAGAAAAATAAATAATGAGCAAAATGCAGAGCGTTTTGAGGAAGAAATAACAGAAATAATAGAAAAAATAAAAGAATTAGAAGAAGAGAAAAAACAAAAACAAGATAAAAAAGTAGGACTAAATCAAAATAGAGAAAAATTTGAAAAAGAACTTGCAGAAAAACAAGCACAGTTAGAAGAAATAACTAAAAAATTAACTTCAAAAGAATTAGAAATAGAAGCTAAAAAGCAAAAAGTTGAGCAAGACGTAGATAAAAAATATGAAGTAGCATCTGAAATTAATACACAAGATATTAACTTTGAAAACTTAGAAAAAAGACAAAAAACTATAAAACAAGAGATTCAAACTGCAATTTCTGAGTTAGATAGTGCTCGTATGAAAAAGCAAGAACTTTCTAAAGGATTTTATGATATTGAAGCTAAGAGAAACGATGCAGCTTCTAAAATAGAAAAAATCAAAGAAGAAAAAGAAAAAGCATCAGCAAAATTAAAAGAATTTGATAATAAAATTAATAATATCATCTATGACACAAGAATGAAAGATTCTAGACTTAAATTCTTAATAGAGACAGAAAAAGAAAAAGAGGGATACACAAAAAGTGTTAAAAATTTACTTTTAGAATGCGAAAAAAATGCTACTTTAAAAAAAGGTATGCATGGTGTTTTAGCAAATATTATATCTAGCCCTAAAGAATATGAAACAGCAATAGAAATGTGTCTAGGTGCTGCACTTCAAAATATTATTACAGATACAGAAGAAGATGCTAAAAAATTAATAGAATTTTTAAGAAATGGAAATTTAGGAAGAGCATCATTCTTACCAATTACATCTGTAAAAGGTAGAAAATTAGATAACATTAAACAAAATGGAATTGACGGAGTTATAGGAATTGCATCAGATTTAGTAAAATATCAAAATAAATATGAACAAATTGTATTAAATTTACTTGGAAGAACAGTTATAGTAGAAGATATGAATACAGCTATTGCTCTAGCTAAAAAGAACAATTATCAATTTAGAATTGTAACATTAAAAGGAGATTTAATTAATCCTACAGGTGCAATTACTGGTGGTAGTGTTATATCTAAAACAGTAAATATTTTAGGTAGAGGTAGAGAAATTGAGGACTTAGAAAAACAAATTAAAAAGCTAGAAAAACAAAAACAAGAGTTAGAAGAAGAAAAACAAAAATACGAAAAATCAATTGAAACTACCTTAAAGACATCAGAAGAATTAGAAAAGAATATGCAAGAAATTGATATTGTATATGCAACTGAAAAACAAAAAATGGTTTCTATAGAAGAAAATATAGAAAAGGCAGAAAATAGACTAAATAAGCTAAAAGAAGAGACTTCAAATATTGAAGAAGAGAAAAAAGTAAATAGAGAAGTTAAAAAGCAAAAAGAAGATGAAATAGCAAGTTTAACAAAAGAGATAGAAGAATTAAATATAGTAATTGAAGAATTTGCAAAAGCAAATAAAGATAATCAAACATATATAGATGATTTAAACTTTGATATTACTAATTTAAAAATATCAGTTTCTTCATTTGATGAAAGTAATATATCAATAGACGAAATGATAGAAAGAATCAATCAAGATATTGAAAATAGTAACACAAGTATAAACAACAAAAAAATTCAAATTAATACTATTAGAGATGAAAATAATGCAATAGAGACTTCTATAGAAACTTCAAAACAAGAGATAGAAAAGATAAAACAAGAAGTTTCAAATAGTTCTCAAATAGTAGAAAATTTAAAAGCAAATAGAACAAAGAATAATGAGCAATTAGCTAAATTAGAACAAGATATTACAGATAAATTTAAAATACTAGAGGATGTAAAAGAACAACTAGTAAAAATAGATGTAAAGAAAACTAAAATAGAGCAAGATAAAGAGCAACTTGTAAATCATCTTTGGGAAGAGTATGAAATAACTCCTAATAATGCAGAAGAATATGAAAGACCAACTAATATAGCAGTTGCACAAAAACAAGTGCATAGTTTGCGTAATCAAATTAAAAATTTAGGAAGTATAAATGTAGACTCAATTGAAGAATACAAGAAGACAAAAGAACGTTATGATTTTATGAGTGAACAACGTCTAGATTTAGAAAATACAAGTGCTAAATTGAGAAAAATGATTTCAGAAATGACAGAAACAATGAAAACTCAATTTGCAGAAAAATTTGCAATAATAAATAAAAACTTTAATGAAGTATTTGTTGAATTATTTGGTGGAGGAAAGGCAGAACTTATATTACAAGATGAATCAAACATATTAGAGTGTGGAATAGATATTCAAGCACAACCAACAGGAAAGAAACTTCAAAATATGATGCTTCTATCTGGTGGTGAAAAAGCATTTACAGCAATAGCATTATTATTTGCAATATTAAAAATAAATCCTGCACCATTCTGTATATTAGACGAAATTGAAGCAGCACTAGATGATGTTAATGTATACAGATATGCAGAATATTTGAAAAAGTTTAGTAAAGAAACACAATTCTTAGTTATTACTCATAGAAAGGGTACTATGGAAGCAGCGGACACAGTTTATGGAGTAACAATGGAGGAAAATGGTATAAGTAAGCTTCTTTCAATGAAATTGTCACAAAAGTAGAAGTGAATATGATGAGTCATTTAGTTTGAAAATTAACTAAATGGCTTTTTGCTATTTAATTATATAAAAAGATATAATAGTCAGAATTATATTGATAATTCTTATTTATAAATAAAAATGTGAGAAAAATAATAAGTTTTGTAGAAAAATTATTTCTTAGTTTAAATTAAACAAGAAATCAGAAAACCACTTTTCAAAATTAATTAAAAAGATTCATAAAATATGGACAAGTGCATATATATTAGTATGAATTTTTAATTAACAAAGGAGAGTGTTTTTTATGTGGCATACAAAGGAAATAGAAGAAATTGAGAAAAACTTTAGGACAAACAAACTTTATGGAATTGAGACAGAAGAAGCTAAAAAGAGACTAGAACATTTTGGAGAAAATAAGCTAGCAAATAAAAAGAAAGAAAATATTCTTATAAAATTTATAAAACAATTTAATGATTTTATGATAATTATATTAATCATAGCTTCTATAATTTCAGCAATAATTACCAAAATGAATGGCGAAAACGATTACATAGATTCTATTATAATTATTGCTATAGTAGTATTTAATGCGATAATGGGATTAATTCAAGAAGCAAAGGCCGAAAAATCTTTAGAAGCATTAAAAAATATGACTGCACCTGTTGCAAAAGTAAGAAGAAATGGAAAAGTAGAAACTATTTCAGCAAATGAGGTTGTTCCAGGAGATATAATCTTATTAGAGGCAGGAAATTATGTGCCAGCAGATGCAAGACTTATTTCATGTTCAAATTTAAAAGTAGAGGAATCTAGTTTAACGGGAGAGACGCTTCCAGTCTTAAAAGATGCAAATGTTATTTTAAATAAAGAACAAACACTAGGGGATATGGTTAATATGGTGTTTTCTTCAACTATAGTAGTAAATGGACATGGAGAAGCAATAGTTACAGAAACTGGAATGAATACTAAAGTTGGTAAAATAGCAGGAATGATTATAACAAATGAGGCACCACAAACACCTATACAAAAGAAGTTGGCAGGAGTAGGAAAATCATTAGGAATAGGGTGTTTAGTAATTTGTCTATTTATTTTTATAATAGGAATATTTAAGAAAATACCAGCAATGGAAATGTTTATGACTTCAGTAGGACTTGCTGTTGCAGCAATCCCAGAAGGGCTTCCAGCAGTTGTTACAATAATGCTTTCAATAGGTGTTACGAAAATGGCAAGAAAAAATGCAATAATTAGAAAGTTGCCAGCAGTAGAAACACTAGGAAGTAGTAGTGTCATATGTTCAGATAAAACGGGAACATTAACACAAAATAAGATGCAAGTTGTGGAGCATTATACTTTAGGAGCAGGTAAAAGAGAATTAAAAACATTTGCATGTATGTGTACAGATACTCAAATAAGTTATGAAAATGGCAAGAAAAAAGCAGTAGGAGAGCCAACAGAGGTAGCTTTAGTAGAGGATGCTTTAAAAGATAATATAGATAAATTTGAAATGTACAAAATAAATAAAAGAGTTGCAGATATTCCTTTTGAATCTAGTAGAAAAATGATGTCTACAATTCATAAAAATAATAATTCGTATATGATTATTACAAAAGGTGCACCAGACATTATTTTAGGAAAATGTTTGTATTATAAAAAAGAAAATACAATAGTTCCTATGGATAGTAGTGTAAGAAGGAATATAGAAGAAGCAAATAACAAAATGGCAGAAAAAGCATTAAGAGTAATAGCAATTTGTTACAAGGAAATAGAAAGAGTACCTATAAATATAGAGAGTAAAGAAATAGAAAATAATCTAATTTTTGTGGGACTAATAGGAATGATAGATCCTCCAAGAGAAGGTGTAAAAGAAGCTGTTACAACATGTAGAAGAGCAGGAATAAAAACGGTTATGATAACAGGAGACCATATAACAACTGCAAAAGCAATAGCAAAAGAACTTGGAATACTAAAAATGAGAGATAAGGCTATAACAGGAGCAGAATTAGATAAAATAGGTCAAAAAGAACTAGAAAGAGACATTATGAATTACTCAGTTTTTGCAAGAGTATCACCAGAACATAAAGTTAGAATAGTAAAGGCATTTCAAAGTACAGGAGCAGTTGTTGCAATGACAGGTGATGGAGTAAATGATGCACCAGCACTAAAAAATGCAGATATTGGTGTAGCAATGGGAAAAAATGGTACAGATGTTGCTAAAAATGCAGCAGATATGGTATTAGCAGATGATAATTTTGTAACTATAGTAGAAGCAGTAAAACAAGGAAGAAATATTTTTGATAATATAAGGAAAGCAATACATTTCTTAATTTCTACTAATATAGGAGAAATAGTAACAATTTTTATGGGAATTGTATTAGGATTAAAATCACCACTTCTTGCAATACAATTACTTTGGATAAACTTAGTAACAGATTCCTTTCCAGCAATTGCACTTGGGTTAGAAAAGCCAGAACCAAACATAATGAGCAGAAAACCAGTAGATTCAAACAAAGCACTATTTGCAGACGGCATGTGGGGAAAGATATTTGTAGAAGGTATAATGTTAGGAATACTTACATTATTTGCGTTTAGCATAGGAAATAATTTATATAGTTTAGAAGTAGGTAGAACAATGGCATTTGTATCACTTGGAATGTTAGAACTTGTACATAGCTTTAACATCAAAACAGAAGAATCAATATTTAAGACAGGAATTTTGGAAAATAAATACCTTGCAGGAGCATTTGTTTTGGGATTAATTATGCAAGTAGGAGTAGTAATTATTCCTCCAGTAGCAGAAGTATTTAAATTAGTTCCATTGAACAAAACACAATGGATGTATACAGCATTAATATCTATAATGCCAATAGTTATAATGGAGATACAAAAGAAATTTAATGAATTTAAATTTGG
Source organism: uncultured Clostridium sp. (assembly GCA_900553405.1). Classification (GTDB taxonomy): domain Bacteria; phylum Bacillota; class Clostridia; order TANB77; family CAG-508; genus UMGS1663. The sequence goes on from USDF01000037.1 coordinate 13,231, forward strand.
AAAAGTAATATATAAGCATGAAGAAAAAACAATATAAAAATGAAAATAGTTGTTATATAAGCAAAAAATGATATTGTAAAAACCAATAGATAAAAAACAAAGGAAGAAATATAAGAATAGAAAAATAAAATATAAAGAAAAACAAAGAAAATGATAGTAAAATAAAGAAAAAGTACCAATAATTTCAAATAATATAAATATATACCAATTAAAACAAATAAAATTTAGTCAAAATGGAATACTTTGTTTGCAAATGTTTAAAATATATAGTATAATTAATACTATCGTGTGAAACGAGAAGGAGATGAATTTATATTTTAAACTTTAAACTAAAAAACTATACAAAGTGTATAGTAAGACTAATTAGTATTATAGCAGTAGCTCTTATCTTAATTGTTGCATTTATATTACTTAAATATAAACCAGCATATAAAGTAACAATTTCAGGAGAAGAAGTTGGATACGTATTAAATAAAAATGAATTTGAACAACTAATAAATGATGAAATATTAAATATAGATCAAGAAAATGTAGCCTTTGTAGATATTAAAGAAATGCCAAAGTATAATTTATTATTTATAGAAAATAATAAAGAAACATCAGAGGAAGAAATATTTAATAAAATTCAAGAATCAGCAGTTGTAACATATAAAATGTATGCTGTTACTCTAGAAAAAGGTAGTACAACATATGTATCTTCTAAGAGTGAAGCGGAACAGATTATAAATAGCATAAAAGAAAAGCAAGAAGATGCAGAAATTTCAATGCAAGAAATATATACACAGAATTTAGAAGAACTTGAAAGTAAAGTAGAAGTGGCTTCTAATGTACAAACAAAATTAGAAGAAGAATATGAAAAAATAGAGTCATCAACATTTAATGGCATATATTTTTCAGTAAAACCAGTAACAGGAAATATCACATCACGTTTTGGTGCAGTAGAAAGTATACGTGACCATGCACACATGGGAATGGATATTGCAGCGCCAAATGGAACACCAATTAAAGCAGCAGCAGATGGTACAGTTAAATTTGCAGGAACAATGGGAGGATATGGAAACTTAGTTATCATTTCTCATGGAAATGGTGTAGAAACATATTACGGACATTGTAGTAAAATATATGTTACAAAAGGTCAAGAAGTTACAGCAGGAGATGAGATAGCAGCTGTTGGATCTACAGGATATTCTACTGGTAACCATTTACACTTTGAAATACGTAAAGATGGAGCACAAGTAAATCCACAAAAATATTTATATAAATAAGGAAAAACATACTGTTTGCAAGTAAACAGTATGTTTTTTTATATAGTAGGAAATTTCTCCTTGTAGGAGAAATTTTTGTACTAGATAAATATGGCGAGCCTTAGATTTTCTTAAAATTTGCATTTGATAGAAA